>DAIEHU010000268.1 GCA_027353395.1 Desulfobacteraceae bacterium | reverse complement strand
AGGGCAGGGCGAGCACGGTCGCCCCCGGGCCGGCCGGCCGTTCGAAGGCAACCACGAGCAGCAACGCGGCCGGCAGTTGCAGGCGTCGCGCCAGGGTCCAGAGCCGGTCCCGCCCGTGGTTTTCCGCGTCCGCCGCCAGATGAAATCCGCCAAGCCCCTTGACGGCAAGGATATGTCCGGCTTTTAAGAGATTCGCAGCCTCAATGATCGGATCACTGACGATCATTTCCCGGCAGTTTCCGTCATAAAGGGAGACCCGTGGGCCGCACACCGGGCAGGCATTGGGCTGGGCGTGAAACCGGCGGTTATCCGGGTCATCGTATTCCGCCTGGCACTTTCGGCACATGATGAACTTCTTCATGGACGTGTTCAGCCGGTCATAGGGAACGCGATGGATGATGGTGTAACGGGGGCCGCAGTTGGTGCAATTGATAAACGGGTACCGAAACCGCCGGTCATTCGGGTCGAACAGTTCTTTTAAACAGTCGTCGCAGATGGAAACATCCGGCGAGATTAAAGTGGACGCATGTGTGCCCGTTTGGCTTACGTCGATGGAAAAGGTCCGGAATCCCTCTGCGGGATGGGGCTTTACGGATATTTTCGTGATCCGGGACAGGGGCGGCGCGTATTTTTCAATATCTTCCAGAAATTTTGCAATATCCGTCGCCGCACCCTCCACATGGATGGACACCCCGGCGGAGGTATTGGACACATTGCCGGTCAGATGGCGCCGGCCAGCCAGTTGAAAAATAAAAGGCCGGAACCCCACCCCCTGAACAATCCCTTTGACTTCCACTTTTTTTGCCGCAAGTGATTCAGGCGTGGCAACGGATTTTCGATGGCTGTTTATGATGGCTCTTCCGTGTTCGGGGTGAAGATATCCCGCATCAATTGCAGTGATTCCAGGGCAAACGCTTCATCCAGTTTGTGGATGGCGAACCCCGCATGAACAATCACATAATCCCCTGTTCTGATATCATTCAGAAGCATTACACTGGCCTGACGTTTGACGCCGTCCACATCAATAATGGCCGTGTCGCCGTCGATACTCACGATTTTGGATGGAATGGCAAGACACATATTGTTTTTCCTGATTGACCGGGTGCATGATCGGATTGAAACGAAAAGTTTTATGGCAGGGTATCATAGTTTCCGGGTATAGTCAAAATAAGCCATGGTTTAAAATGATGAAACCGTTATTCAGGTATATTGATTTTTGGGGTTTTTGGCCTGGGCCATCGTTTCGGCCAATTCGTCCCATGCCGGATATGGAAACCCGGCCTACCCGCCAGCGTTCATGCGAATGAAGCGTAGGCCGCGTTTCTTGCGCGGCATGGTCAACGGCCGGAAACGATCGGCGCATTGTGGATAGTGACAACAAGATAACGGTTTTCAAAATTTCGATAAGTATACTGGACCCAAAAACGGGACAAGTTGCCCCGGTTTTTTTTGTTCTGTTGATGAAATAGGCGTTTTGTGGGGTGTGTGGGGGAAGGCGTTTTCAGGGCATAAAAAAAGGGCTTAGAAAATCTCTCTAAGCCCTTGATTCTATTTGGTAGCGGGGACAGGATTTGAACCTATGACCTTCGGGTTATGAGCACTAGGGGATGAGTTTACCTGCTTTTCCTCTTATTAACTTTTATTATTAATTTTCAATTAGTTATAAAATAGACATTTCCCTTGACTTACCCCAAATAACCTGTATTTTGGTGGAAAAGGTTGGAAATAGGGTTGGAAAAATATATTTCCCAACATTTTGAAATCATTCATTGTGTTGTTAAGGGGGAATATGTCAAAAAGGGAAAAAACAAAATACCCAGGCGTGTTCTTTCGGCTTTCTGAGCGGATCGGCGGCAACGGCCCTGAAAAAGTCTATTACATCGTGTTCAAAAAAGATGGAAAAGTGCTTGAAGAGAAGGTCGGCCGCCAATTCGTGGATGACATGACGCCTGCCAAAGCTGCGGGCATTCGTTCCGAGAGGATCGAGGGCAACAGAAAATCCAGAAAAGAAATTAAGGCCGAAAGGGAAGCCGAAAGAAAGGCGGAAGACAGCAAATGGACCATCTCAAAATTATGGATGGAATATAAAGCGGGAAACCCTGCTTTGAAAGGCATGGCTACGGATGAAAATCGCTTTAATAATCACATCGGACCTGTATTCGGCGACAAGGAACCGAAAGAGATTGATCCTCTTTCCGTTGACAGGTTTCGATTAAAGCTTTTGAAAAAGCATTCTCCCGGCACCGTCAAAAACATTTTGGAATTGTTCAGGCGGTTGGTCAATTTCGGAGTTAAAAAGAATCTTTCGGGCGGTCTTTCCTTTGTGGTCACAATGCCGAGACTGAACAACGAAAAAACTGAATCCTTAACCCCGGAACAACTTGAATCTCTTCTTTCGGTTATTGTCGAAGAACCCAACCAGCAAGTAGCAAACCTGATGAAAATGGCGCTGTTCACCGGAATGAGGCGAGGGGAGCTTTTCCGGTTGAAATGGAATGATGTGGACTTTGAACGTGGCTTCATTCATATCCGTGAGCCCAAGAGCGGAATTGATCAAAAAATCCCGCTCAATCAATCCGCAAGGGCTATTTTGGACACGCACACGCGGACCGGAAGCCCGTTCGTTTTCCCTGGCAGAAAAGGAAATCAGCGGGTTGATGTCAAGAAACAGGTCAATCGGATCAAGAAAAAAGCGGGCATTCCTGCGGACTTTAGAGCCTTGCACGGCCTTCGTCATGTGTATGCAAGCATCCTGGCAAGTTCCGGGGAGGTGGATATGTATACCATTCAGAAATTGATGACGCATAAGTCTCCTCAGATGACGCAACGCTACGCGCACTTGAGAGACGAAACGCTCCACAGGGCTTCCAACATAGCCGGTGAGATCATCGGCGAAGCCATGAAACAACCTGGTGATAAGAAACCAATCGAAATTAAAAAATAAAAACAGCCAATGACCCAAGACTTCTCTTGACAAATTATCATCAGATGATAACCTATATTGACAGGTGAAAATGGATACTGAAAAAGACTGCTCCCTTGATACGTTATTGAATCTGGATGGAGAGATCTTTCCCATGAATAACGGCTGCTGGGTGAAGTTCGAGGCCAAAGCCACGCCGCGCAGCAAGGAGATGCCGCACGGGGTGAAATACTCACTGACGTTACATGACCGGTTGAACAACCGGGTTGTGGGTTTCGATAATGCCCATGCCTTGCAACCCAAAAAGCTGAAAGGTTTTTCCGGGCGGAAAATCACATGGGATCATGCGCATCGGTTGAACAAGATAGAATCTTATAACTTCAAATCCGCCGGCCAGTTGCTTGAAGATTTCTGGAAGGCGGTTGATCAATATTTGGAAGGATAAACATCATGGCGGAAAAAATGATGAGAATCGGCATCATGTCAAAGGAAGATTACCGCAGGCGGACGATTGCCATTGCCAGGGGAGAATTTATCCCCCCGAAAGACGCCCCGAAAATCTGGTTTGAATCCATGGAGTCCCTGGGGCAAACCTTGAGCGGCCAGAACCAGAAGCTGCTTCGTTTGATCAAGGACAGCCATCCGGCATCCCTGACTGAACTGGAATTCCTATCAGGCAGAAAAAAATCAAATCTATCACGGACGCTTAAAACCCTGTCCAATTACGGCATTGTTGATCTCGTCCGGGAAAAGGGCACCGTGCGCCCCGTTGTCAATGCCACGGATTTTCAGGTGGAATTAAGCATTTGACAGGTGATAAACGTCTCTTCAGGGGGATAGGGAAGCTCACCCGACAAGGCCGGACATCCTGACCGGCTTTCCCCCGGTTCGCTGGCGAAAATATCAATAAATTCAAATGACGAGTGTTGAAAGTTGTTTTTAACAATGTGCATGGTACGAATTTCAATAGCGTATAGAAGCAACTCAATGGCGTAT
>DAIEHU010000267.1 GCA_027353395.1 Desulfobacteraceae bacterium | reverse complement strand
CTTGCAATTTTTATTTCTTTTTCATCGCCCGGTCCAGCGCCATCCGAACGTTTGCCGCGCCGGGGTTCAGGCGCAGGGCCGCTTTGAGGCTTTCCATCGCGCCGGGCATGTCGCCTTTCTGATAACAGGCGATTCCCAGATTATACCGGGCCTGGGCATAACCGGGATTAATCGCTATCGCCCTCTGGTAATAGGCGATGGCCTCGTCCGCCCGGCCCAGTTTCAGCAGGAGATTGCCCAGATTGTTGCATGCCTTCTCATATCCGGGCCTTGCGGCAAGCGCATAAAGATAATGCGTCATGGCGCCGTCGGTATCGCCCGTGTCCATTAGGGTGTTGGCCAGATTGAAATGCGCCTCCGCATGATCCGATTTTATCAGGATGGCTTTTCTGAACTGGTCAATGGCGGCTTTCATGCGGCCCTGGCGGAAGAAGACATTGCCCAGGTTGTTGTGGGCGATATAATTGCCCGAGGTCACCTCCAGGGCATGTTCAAACAGGGTCTGGCTGTTTTTCCAGTGACCGGTCTGCATCCATGAAACGATGGCGAGAACGGCAAGAGCGAGTGCTGCGGAGATACCCAGCCATGCCTGTCTATGGCGCCACTTGGACACGATTTCAGGGATTCCCCAGGCAACTGGAATGGTTAATCCGATCATCGGCAGATACATATATCTGTCGGCCATGGATTGAAAACCCACTTGGACAATGCCGATGACCGGCACCAGAGTTCCGGCGAACCACAGCCATCCGACGGTGACATAGGGGGCCCGGTGAATGAACCATAGCGCCAGTCCGGTCAGGACGGCTATCATCATGACAGCAGCGAAGACTTTCCACCCGGAAAACGATTCCGGGTAAGGGTAAAATGCGGCCAGCTTGGTCGGAAACAAGGTTTTGATGATGTAAGTCACATAGGTGATGAAGGCGTTTGCCAGACGTTCCGTAAAAGGGATCGCATCAAAGGATTCCACGGCGCCGCCTTGTTGTTGAACCGAAAAGGTGATTCCTGCGGATATGGCGGATAAGAGAAATAGGGGAATTTTTTCCTGGATTAAACCTGCAATTGGAACATGCCGATGGTCTTCTGCTCCGCCTAATCGGAAACGATGCAACGGCCAGTAATCCAGGAGCAGCAGCACAAACGGCAGGGTCACCACCATGGGTTTGCTCAATAGTCCCAAAATAAAGAAAATGATTATCCAAATATAAGCGGCCCATCCGGGACGTTGCGCATAGCGGGCGTATGCCCATAGCGTGAGCATCCAGAAAAATGCGCTGAGCAGATCTTTGCGCTCCGATACCCAGGCGACAGACTGGACATGCAGGGGATGAAGTGCGAAAACGGCCGCCACAAACGCGCTTCTCCAAATACAGCCCGTCATTTTTCGAAATACCAGAAACAGTAACAGGGAATTGGCGATATGAAATAAAAGATTGGTGAGGTGATGTCCGCCGGCCCATAATTTAAATATCTGATAATCCAGCATGTGGGACATCCAAGTCATGGGATGCCAGTTGACGGCATGCGCGGTGGTAAATGCCCATATAATGGACTTGCGCGTGAGGCCGTCTTGGATGTGAGAATTATCGGTTACATAATCGCCATCATCATAATTAAGAAAATCAAACCCATGTACCTGCCAGTACACAGCCATCGTGACAATTGCCAGGGCAAGAAGGATAAGCGGCAGATGATGCCGGGAGGAAATGGTTTTGGCCGGAAGCGGATGGGGTTCCATGCTTAAAAATATAGCCTATTTTGAGAACAAGTGAATCATTTTTTGTAAATTTAGAAACAGACGGGGCGACAATTGTTTTACCTGCAGACGTTGGATAAACATTGCGTCCTACTTCAGACGTTCAAAATTCGGATCGGTTTTTATTTTTTCCGCCACGTTCAATCCTTTATCTGCTGCTTTTTTCAGGGATGCTTTCGCTTTTAAAATGTCGCCTTTTAGCGCAAACACGGCAGCGGTATTGTAATAGAGCATGGCATTGTCTGGCGTCATGTTGATCAAACGCCGGTAGGTCGTAAGGGCGTCTTCAAATCGCCGGGAAAAAACATATGTCTTTGCCAGTTGGGACAAGATAGCGCGGCGTAACATTTCGTCACTATTGTCAGTCAGGGCCAAGGCTGTCTGATATTCGTCGATGGCCTGATCAGGCTGGCCGTGCCGGTCGAAAAAATCGCCCTGTTTGAGCATCAGCGCGGGATTATCCGGATATTCAAGACGTAATTGATGAATTTGGGCGTCCGGATCAGTATACTGGTTTAAAAATTCAGTTAAAGCGGCCAGTTCCTTTTTTGCGGAACCATTCTCTGGATAGATGCTGAGGGCCAGATGATAATAATTTTTTGCAGCTTCCAATTCTCCGGTTCGGGCCAGCGCAAAAGCCATGGGCTGAAGGACGTCGGCGGTGGCATTTTTGAGCTTAATAGACTTGGAATAATAATATGCCGCGTCAAAAAATCGGTTTTGTTTGATTAGGGCCGCACCTAAATTGGCATAGGTGGCGAAATCCGAAGTTGCAGCAGATTTATCCATATCCAGTGCTTTTTTGTAATAGCAAATCGCCTCGGCCCATTTTCCTTTCTGTTGATATACAAATGCCAGATTTTTTGCGGCTCTGGTTTTGTTTGCCGATTTTGTCAACGCATCGCTCCAGAACGTCACCGGGTTTCGCCAGGTTTGGTTTCGCTGGTAAGTCCAGATGGAAAACAGCATGGCGATGGCGATCATCAGGCCATAAGCAACAGGTCTGTTTTGGATCAGCCGGAAAGCCAACAGGACAACCAGCAGGCTGGTCAGCATAAAGGGGATATAGGTGCGGTGTTCGAAAATCAGTTCAATGCCGATGATGGTGGATTCGGTGGCCTGGGTGATGAAGAACCAGAGAATGCAAAAGGAGATGAGCCGGTCTTTTTTGGCGGTGTACGCCGCAAAGGCGAGCAGGCTGACGATGGCCATCAGGGAAATGAAAGTTGTGGGCGGGCTGGCAAGGGAAACGGACAGGGGATAGTCATGGTCCAGGTTGAGCCGTCCGGGGGGTGCCCAGAGGAACAGGCTGATGTAATAGACCACGATGCGGAATTCCGTGAGAATCCGCTCAAGCATGGTGAAATTGCGGCCCCGGTAGCTGTCCAGAAGCTGGATTATGGGATTTTCGCCCATATACCAGATCACCGCGCCGCTGAAAATCAGGATAAAAAACAGGCTCCACAGGATTTGAGTCCGGGACCACCGCAGCCGCAAATCCTGAAAAAAGAACCATTCATATAAAAGGATGGTGATGGGCAGGGTGCCGGCGTTTTCCTTGGTGGCCAGGGCGCAGAGTGCAATGATGGCGCATCCGGAAAAATACAGGCCGGAAACCAGGAATTTTCCAGGGTTTTGGTGCATGGTCAGGCGCCCCTTCACATAGAGGAGCAGGGAGAGGATATAAAACAGAGCCACCATAGAGGCCATGCGCTGGCAGATATAGGTGACGGCTTGGGTGCCTACGGGCTGGACGATCCAGAGCAGGGCGGCGAAAAAAGCGATTAAGTCCGGGTTCCCTTCGTCTGAATGTTTGTGATAAAGGCGCAGGGTCAGCCGGAGGAAGAAAAACAGGCAGACACCTGACATAAGATGAATGACAAGATTCACCAGGTGATAGCCGAACGTGTTCAACTGTCCGAAATAATAATTGAGCGCAAAACTGATGTTGGGCAGGTACCGGTGCGCAGGCAATCCTTTAATCGCTGCGGTTTTGACGCTGTTCCAGGAAAATGCGGTCATGTGTACCGCCGGGTCGCTAATGATAAACGGATGATCGTCAAAAACCATTCCGGAATGGAAAGAATTTGAATAAACGATCAAGCCGGCAGCGAGCAGGATGGCCATCAAAAGGTTGGTGTGTAAGGGTTTGATCTGTCTATCAGTGGTTTGTGTCGTCACTAAAATT
>DAIEHU010000266.1 GCA_027353395.1 Desulfobacteraceae bacterium | reverse complement strand
CCGCTCCCGAAGGCGTCCCATCTCGATTTCACCCTGGTTTGAAATCTCGGCCGATGTTTTCTGGTGGGGATGAATTCTGAACGCGCCCATAAACCGGGGAAGCCTAACGACCCGAGCGCCCGCATCCCGGAACCGCAAAATCAAATCCCAATCCATGGCGAATTTAAAATTGGTATCAATCCTTCCCCCGGCCTTTTCCCATATGCGCCGCCGCCAGAACATGGTTTCCTGGGGGATATAATCGGCCCATGACAAAATATCGTCATCGTGGGGCGGCATCACCCATCTCCCGATTTCCTGGTCGTACTCATCGATCAGCACCCGGTGACCGTACACCACGTCTATCTCCGGGTGGGTCGCGAAATACCGGGCCACATAATGCAAAACGCCGGGCAGGAGCATGTCATCAGAATTCAAATACGCCATGATATCGCCTGCTGCATGGCCAAACCCCGTATTTATGGCATCCGACTGGCCATCATCTTTTTCAGACGCCCACCGGGCCAGATGATCTTCATGTTTCTGAAGAATTTCCACGGTTCCGTCATTTGATCCGCCGTCCTGGACAATATACTCCAGCCGGGGATAGCCCTGCTGGAGCAGGCTCTGGATGGTGCGATCGATAAATTCCGCCTGGTTATAAGACGGAGTGACGATGGAGATGACGGGCCAGCCGCCGGAAAGCGGTTTTTGATTCTGTTCTTTCAAATACTTATCCGGAATTTTCATCACACGGGGAGGGTAGTGATACAGAACGCCCAGACGTGGCTGCATCCATAAATTGATCCGTTCCCTGATCCGCCGCCTTCGCAAAGCGTTGATGGCGTTTTCCTGTTCCCGGATCACCTGAAGGCGGGATTCCGCGATGGATTCCACTTTGGCAAGATGCCGGTCTTTTTCTGCTGAAAGCGCATGAAGGGAATCAATATGCCCCTGTTTTTCTTCAATCAAGGCGTGCAGATTATCGATGTCCGCCATAAATCCGGAGCGGATGGCCTCTTTGGCGGACTCAAACTGGTTGATGATAAAAAGCCGCTGTTCGGCAACGGAAAACATATTGTTGATTTCATTTTCCTTGATGCGGGTTTCGCCCACCAGTATTGTATTCTCCAGTTTCAGGGACTTGATTTCGCTTTCCTTGGCTCCCAGCTCCGCTATCACATCTGCGGCCTGGCGGTACATGTCCGCAATGGTCAACCAGTCAACCCCTTGATTATGCCCGTAATTCCTGACCTGATCTTTGAGCCGCCGGGGGAAATACATGATGACGTCATTTATGACCATCAGCTCATGGGCGTTGCTTTTTTCATGCAGCGTACCGATAATCGCATTTAAATCCGGCCACTGGGTGTAATCATGGGGAATGCCGGGTGAACATAAAAACAGGCGGGCATCGTCAATCAAGACAACACTGTCGCCGTTTAAAGCGTCAATGGCCTTGAGTTCCTCCAGCAAGGCGCACTGTGATGCCGCCCCGCCCGTGGCGTTTGCGTCACACCAGTGGGAATCCAGCCAGAACAGGACGGATTTCCCCTTTAATTCGGGCATTAATTCCTTCAAAAAAACAGGCGCATGGCCATTCTTAATGATCACCATCGGGTCATCTTCAAACCGTTTTTTTGATAAACCCCAGTAATGCTCCGACAATTCCACGGAATAAAACCGGTTGAAATAAGGTTTTACCCGGTCAATGGACTCGCCTTCAAACGTTCCGGTTTCAACAAAGACTTCAAACGGCAGGTGCCGGGCCAGAAACGCCACCAGATCAACGTCTATTGAAAAACTGATTGCCCCCATACAACAAATCCCCGATCATCCTATTCTAAACATTACCACGCCTGTATATTCTCATTTTGCAGCGGCCGGTAGCCCTGAACACTTGCCGGGATACCGTAAACAATGGCATTTTCAGGCACATCTTTAGATACCACGCTACCCGCGCCGATCACCGCCCCGCTGCCCACCGTCACCCCCGGCAAAATAACGGCATGGGATCCGATCCACACATCATCCCCGATAATCACCGGTTTCGCCTCAATGGTTTTCCACATCTCCGGCGAAGCATAATCATGGGTCAGGGATGTAATGGCAGTATGGCTGCCGATCATGCACCGCGCGCCGATGATGACCCGGCCGCCGCACCATATATGGACATACGGCGCCACAGAGGTATGATCCCCCACATCCAGGGCTTCCGCCCCGTAAAAAATCACCGGTGCATAAATGGTGACCTGTTCCCCGCAGAAATGCATGGATTCCTTGATTTGCCGCATTTGTTGGGCTTCCAGCCACCGGTTGACGATGCCGTATAAAAAATAGCTGATTTTACTTGCAATATTCATACAAATTCCAGGTATCACGGGTTCAGCCGATCATGCAACTGGTGAATCAGGCCGAGCCTTTCTTCACAGACGCCCTGTAACTGATTGATCAGAGCCAGACGTTCTCCGCAGACCTTGTTTAATGAGGCGTTCTCCTGCTGCAAATCCATAATCAGCGCCGCCAGCTCGGTCAGCATGCTGTCCGCATGTTCCGGCGGATGCCAGCCGGTATCCGGCGCGTCGGCTGAGTAATAACCCAGCTCGGTCATCAGTCCGCCATGTATTTTCCGGAACAAATACTCATGAGACAGGGTCCACCCGGCATCCCCCTGAAATTGTTGGCGCTGAACCCCGAAAAACCCGGGTTCCACTGTTTTCAGCTGTTCAACCGGGTTGACCCATTTTTTCGGATCACCTCTAAAATCTAAAAAATACGATAAGTTGAGCAAATGATCGTCCGAAATATGCACCAGTTCCTCATATCGCATCATCATTGCACGCTTCAGGTTCCGGCCGTTCCACCTATGATAATGATCCGACCAGCCGCCATAGCCGCCCATGCCAGAAATAAGGTGTGTCAAAGGCATATCGAGCCCATTAAAATTCCTGTTGAACGCCTGATAACTGACGATGGCGGACCGGCCATCCCGGACGATATAGATAAATGGCTGCGCATCAATGGGCGGCGCATGGGTTTTGACCAGATAGACGGCATCGGACGCACTGGCTTCCGGATAAAAATCCGCCCATTCCGTGCCATGTTCCACATGTCCGATCATATCCGGATTGGAACGGAATTCGCTCTCATAATCCACGGGTTCATCCGCATAGGAATACAGATGAAAACACTGCCGGAGAATGGTTCTGAGCAGCGTGTTGCCTGATCTGGGGTATGAAGCGAGCCAAACGATCATTGCTGAATTTATTTTTATTTTATTAAAAATTTTAGTAAGTTATAATTACTTGAAAGCCGACCCGGACATTCAGCGTCTGCCAGCTTTATTAACACACGATCCTTGACATCCACAACCATTAACTGATAGTAGTTTTGAACGCCAAAAAGGAAAAACACCCGCCGACAGGCAAAAAATCAGCAATAAACAAATTTCCGGATGATTATCACTTCATAACCATATCTTTTACAATGAAAGGATCAGCACGCATGAAAACAGCAGCAAATAAAACATTAACCGCTCTCTTTGTGTCCATAGTGATGGCCGCGGCCTTCACCGCCTGTTCCACATTCCCCCATCGCCCGGCGGACCAAGCGGTCCGGCTTCGGGTTGAAGCATTCATGACGGCGAAAGTCAATAAAGACTGGACGAAAGCCTATTCATTCTTTGATTCGTCCTATCAGAAAACCATTACAGAGCAGCAATTTTCCAAAAAAATAGAAAAAATAGAATTTAAGACATTCACCATTGAATCCATCACCGTGGCGGCGGACGGAAAACAGGCGACAGTAAAAGTGAAGTCCGATGTCATAACCGAAGGGTTCGATTTCAAAGACAATCTGGAAACCCAGAACTGGATCAAACAGGGATGGAAATGGTACTTGCATGTCCCGCCCAAAGACGCGAAAGAATTTTTCAAATAATTCCAATCCCAAATCATAGCGCTATCTTCGTTGGCTCGTCTTCGGCTCCTCAACGTACTAACTGTACGCCTCCGTC
>DAIEHU010000265.1 GCA_027353395.1 Desulfobacteraceae bacterium | reverse complement strand
GCATAGTCCTCCTTGTTACCGGTCTGAGAACCGGCCAGGACTACCGACATCCCCAGAAGCCGCAGCGCCTTGATGAGTGAAAACGCCTTGAATGCGCCGCCGACATAGATGGCGGCTTTTTTCCCGGTCAGCGCCTGTTTGAGATCATCCCGGTTCAGCCGGCCCAGGCCGCTTAAGTTCACCACCCGTTCGCTGATCAACCCGAGGCCTGGATTTGTTTCCGGCTCGTCCCGCTGTCCTGCCCCAAAAATCAGCGCCGCCTGAATCTGGTTGTCTTTGAAGTTGGTTTTTTTGATAAGCAGCCGCACCTGGTTTTCAAACTGAACGGAAACAATGCCCAGATCGGATAGGGTTTCCTGATGGATGATTTTGCCTTTTCCGGCGGGCGTGGGCAGATAGGGAAAGCCGATGGATGTCTTTCCCGCTGGTTTTTCAATTTTCACCCGGCTGCTTTCATCCCAGACGCGCCGGATCTGATCTTCCGGCGTAATTTCCGGGTTGTTTAAATTCGCGTTTCCAGTGACCAGAATGAGCCGGTGGTCTGCTTCCCAGTTCTTCTTTAACGCCTGGTGCAGGTCATCTTGCGTGATCTTTTCAATAAACGGCGTCAGTAGTTCTTTTTTCTGCTTTGGCGATTGAAAGACCTGGCGGCTGCTCAGGCTGTGCAGGATTTGACCGGCCAGGTTCCGGCTTTCACGGGTAGCGGCGGTTTTAACCCCTTGATCCAGTTGGGAGATAAATGTTTTTTTCGCCAGGTCGGTTTCGGATGCGGTGAATCCGTACATCAAGGCTTTGCGCAGGGCCTGTTCCATGGCAGCCAGGGTGGCTTCCCAGCGAGCTGGGGGGCACTCCGCCGATATGTCCGCGCCTTCCAGATAATTGAGATAATTTCCGGAGCTGATCACTGCGGATGTGAAGGGGGTATCGGGCTTTTCCAGCAGTTCCGACAGCCGGTTGTTAATCATATGGTTGACCATTTCAGACATCAGCCGCCGCTGCTCCAATGCAACGGAATCCGGCGGATTTATTTTCGGAACCATTGTTTCAATGGTGACGGATGTGTTTCCTGCTTCCGGTTCAAAATGATAGAAAGGCTTTATTCCCTGGTGATGAACGACGCCCGGGTTCTGATAGGCGATTTTTTTTCCGCGGGCGGCCAATGTTTCGAATTTTTCATGGATGACAGCGATGGCGGTGGGGATATCAAAATCACCCGCCATAATCAGGATCATTCTTTCGGGACGGTACCAGGTATCATAGAACGATTTGAGAAGCCGCCGGTCGGCGCTCCGGATGACCTTTTCCGTGCCGATGGGCAGCCTTTTTGGCAGCAGGGCGTCCGGGAGCTCGAAATTGAAAGCAGCTTCAAATGTCCGGTAATCCACCGAATCCCTTGTTCTTTTTTCCGCCAGGATGACCCCGCGCTCCCGGTCGACTTCTTTTTCCGTTATCAATGCGCCGTCGGCATAGTCCCTTAATACAAGAAGTCCTTTTTCCAGGCCGTCCCGGTCTCCTTTCGGCAGATCGATATCGTACACCGTGCTGTAAAAACCGGTGTTGGCATTGGCATCCGGGCCGAATTTCATGCCGATGTCCTGAAAATATTTCACCAAATCGCCGGGCTTGAAATGTTTTGATCCGTTAAACAGCATATGTTCCAGAAAGTGGGCCACGCCCTGTTCCGTGTCGGTTTCGTCCATGGAGCCGGCTTGAACGAAAAGGTGCATGCTGACGCGGTTTTCCGGACGGCTGTTTTTCATCAGTATAAACCGGAAGCCGTTGGGCATGGTTTTATAGACAACATTTGTATCCGGTGAAAGATCGCTGGTTTCAAAAGCCCATTGACGGGCCGGATTGAAAATGGCGTCCAGGGATGCGGGGGAAGAAAGGTCCGGAGTGTTGACGGTTCCGGAGGAGCCTTCCGGTTGGCGGAGGAGGGTGCAGCCGCTTCCCAATGCCAGCGCCAAAAGCATATAAATAATTAATTTTTTATTAAATAAGTGAGTTATTAAAGGGCTTTTCCGCATGGCGTTCCTTTTGACGGTTATATTGTCGAATGGATTGAATTTACAGATTGATTTTGTTTAATTAGGATATCTGTAAAGAAAAGTCAATGAACGGTTGACCGGGAAATTGCCCTTGATGTTCAATTTTTCCTGTGTTAAGACCGGCACGATCATTTGATTTCATGGACATGACGTCTTGTCGTTGGCTTATTATATAATAATAGTAAATAGTTATAGGATGGAAAATGTCGGCTGAGCTTCCCGTCCTGATTTCTGGGTTTATCGTTGGTTTCTATATGGCCTGGAACATCGGCGCCAATGATGCGGCCAATTCCATGGCTTCAGCCGTCGGCGCAAAGGCCGTAACCCTGCGTCAGGCGATATTGATCGCCGGTATGGGAAACATTATCGGCGCCACGTTCATTGGCGCCCATGTCACCGACACCATCCGGAAAGGGATAGTGTCGCCGGACATTCTGGGTGACCCGCATCTGGCGATACTCGGCGCGTTCGCCGCACTTTTTTCCGCGGTCTTGTGGGTAGCGTTCGCCACATGGAAATCCCTGCCGGTATCCACTACCCATTCCATTGTGGGGGCCATGGCTGGATTCGGCATCGCTGCCGGCGGTTTTCAGGCGGTTCAGTGGGGCGGTTTTGCCGTGATTGTGCTTGGCTGGGTCATTTTTCCGGTTTTCAGTCTGGTAATCGGTTTTCTCATTTTTAAACTGATTGTCAGGCTGATATTAAGCCGGGCGGAATCTTTTCGGGCGGCATTGAAGCTGTCGCCTTTTTTTATCGGCATGGCGGTATTTGTCTGCCTCATGTCTTTTTTGTTGAACGATTCATTGGGTAAAGCCGCCCACCTCTCGAATTTCATGGCGTTATTCACCTCATTGATCATTTCTGCGGGGCTCGGATTCGCCGGCAGACATGCGATTATCCGCTTGACGAAGTCAAGTCCCGATAATGATGCCGATGGCGTTTTCCGCCGCATCCAAATCGGCGCTTCCTTTTATGTGGCCCTGGCTCAGGGCGCCAATGACGCGGCCAATGCCGCTGGCCCGTTGGCCGTGATCTATTTTTTGTTTAAAACCGGAACGTTCTGTACGGCCGCGCCGGCGCCGGTTTTTCTGCTGCTGTTTGGCGGCATCGGGATTGCGTGCGGTATCGCAATGGGCGGAGCAAGGGGGATTCAAACCGTGGGCGAAAAGATCACCACCTTGCGCAATGCGAGGGGGGTTGCAGTTGATTTTTCGGCGGCGACAACGGTTCTGGTGGCGTCCAAGCTGGGGCTGCCGGTGTCAACGGCCCATGCGGCTATCGGCGGTGTCATGGGTGTGGGGCTGGCCAGGGGATTTGAAGCGGTTAATTTTCGTATTGTTTTTCAAATGATGTTATATTGGGCGCTAACTCTTCCCGTGACGGCGTTAACGTGTATGGCGATATTTAAAATACTGGCGTTTTTTATAAATTAAGGAGATCGAAAGGTGCGGATACCATTCTCTTCAATGTTTATTACTTCTCCATTTAATGATTTGCAGGAACACGCTGAAAAAGTGAAGGAATGTTCATGGGCGTTTCAACAGGCCATGGAATGCTATGCGTCGGCCAGGTGCGAGACGTTTGAGGAACACCGGCAGGAGGTATCCCGTTTCGAGAATGAAGCGGATGTCATCAAGCGGCGGATTCGGGGGCATTTGCCCAAAGGCGTCATGCTGCCCGTTGAAAAGTTTCAGTTGTTCCGGTATCTGAAAGAGCAGGACAGTGTGCTGGATTCCGTCAAGGCGGCCACCAACTGGCTGTCATTCCGGCCGGACGCGGGCATTCCGGAATACGCTGAAAAAGATTTTTTTCTTTTAATTGACGCGGTTATTGAACCCATCGAAGAACTCACGATCATGCTTTCCGAAGCCCGGATTTATTTTAAGAATTTCTCCGAAAAACAGCGGCGTAAAGTGAAGGAAATTATAACCAATTTAAGGCAGATGGAGCATGAA
>DAIEHU010000264.1 GCA_027353395.1 Desulfobacteraceae bacterium | reverse complement strand
GCGGGTGCGGGGAAAAATACAAAAACTGAGCGAAAACCGCCCGTATTCCCTGTCCCGGCACTGGGCTCAAATCAAAACAGAGAGAGATGCCACTCATCGCGTTCCGGCCCTGAAACTCCCTGCCAAATGCATTGACTCCCACCCCTGTTTTGCAATATACAAATCCCCATAAAAAATACCGGCCAGATGGATTCCATCATTATTTTATAAATATTTCAACGAGTAACAACAATGATTGTAAATTGGAAACGAAAACCGCGGCTGATTGATCAAAAGCCTCCGTCAGCCCCTTATTTTCTGACGGGTCAGGATTTGTTTATTCCTGCCGGGGGCCAGGAAATTTTTGTCAAATATATTTCCTCGACAGCCGAATGCATGCCCAAATACGGGCCGGTGATCATGAGTCCGGGCATCTGCACCAACGCCAATATCTTCCGGATGGACGAAAACGGTTCCTGCCTGTCTCTGGAACACCCCCGGTCCTTCGCCAATATGCTGGCGGCGGAAGGATTTGATGTATACCTTTATCATCCGGGATATTCCGACCGGGTCCGCAACCGTTATGTCAGCCGTAACTGCCCGCAAAGCATTTATTACCAGAAACGCTACCGGGTGAAACCCGAATTTACCTACAGGGACATGGTGGATCTGGAAATGCCGGCGCTCATTGATTTTGTGTGCCGGCACAGCCGGTCAAAAACATTGTCCTGGATCGGGTACAGCTTAGGCGGCATGACCGCCTATTCATATCTGGCCAAAAACCCGGCCAATCCCATTAAAAACCTGATCACCATCGGAAGCCCGATGGCCCTGAACCAGATTTTCTTCCGGTTCATCCCGTTTATCAATTTCACTTCCCGGATTCTGGGCGTGGAGGAAGACGCGGTTCTGGGAAACCTCTCCCAGAATATCGTGCCCCTGACACGATCCATCCGCGCCCTGCCGGACTGGTTTGTCCGGTTTAATCTCGTCACGCCGTATCTCTGCAATCCCATGAACATCACCAACGCCACCATCAGAACGCTCATGGGCCATATTGTGGAGCCGATGCCCAAAGCCCTTCAGCGGTTCTTTTCCCGGTTCATCCAACGGGGATATTCGTCCCAGGAAAAAATCACCGGCTATCTGAACCAGTTGCGGCGGCTCCGGAAGACCCGGAGAAATTTTCTGTTTTTTTATGCGGCCGGGGATCTCATTGCCACTCCGGAAAGCGTTTTTCTGGCCCGGGAAGTCATCTCGCCCCATGATCCGGAAAACCTGGTGGGTGTGCAATCCACCGGCCATGTAGATCTGATTGTGGGCAAAAACGCCTTTGAACAGGTCTGGCGGCCCAGCCTGGCATGGCTTCTGGAAAAATATAAAACCGGTTAAAATGGGTCTGGCGGCCAGGAAACTTCTGTTTTGAAAATACAGCATCTTATTCCATTTTGCATTCAAGATGACGTCAAGGCGGCAAGAAAAAGGCGACGCAGCCAACGCAGATGCCGCTTGAATGCGAATTGGAATTACTTGATAATGAAACGGAGTGCGGAAAATGCGCTATCAGGGCAGGATCACACGCTGGAGCGATGAACGGGAATTCGGCTTCATCACGCCGAACGGCAGCCGTAATCTGGTGTTTGTGCATATCAAGGCGTTTGCAAATAGGCCGCAACGTCCTGTTATGAATGAACTGGTGAATTACGAATTAAGCGATGACCCGGTTGGCCGGGCGCAAGCGGAAAATGTAACGCTTGTGAGCGACGATCCGGGGGCGGCCGGTTCTTCCTTCAGAAGGCGGATTTCGATTGCCGCAGCAGGTTTGATTCTCTTTTTCATTGCGGCATCGGCGCTCGGGGTTATTTTTTTAAAAGGACACGGATAGTTGTTCCGTTGCCGGCATCATTTTTGATTCGGCGCACTTTTGATTGAAAAATCCCGATTTTTTCTATATACATGAGGAGTCTTCAAATCCCGCTGAACCAGGGGTAATTATTCCAAAACAGGAGCAAACACGATGATCTGGACATTAAAGAAAAAATTATACCGGATTCAGCATGGCGTGATGAAAATCGCCTCGGATGTGATTCCTTTTCCAGTGCCTGTTCTTCTGACCGGGCCGGGCAGCGTCAAAAAACTGGCAGAAAACATCAAGGCCAGGGGCATCAAAAAGGTGCTGGTGGTCACCGACAAAATCCTGACCGGTCTGAAGCTGACGGACGGGCTGTTGCGGTCGCTCAAGGAACACGGCATCGAATATACGGTGTTTGATGATGTCCAGCCCAATCCCACCATTGAAAACGTGGAAGCCGGCCGGAATATCTATCGGGCGAACAAATGCTGCGGCATTGTGGCCTTCGGGGGCGGTTCGCCCATTGACTGCGCCAAGATCATCGGGGCACGGGTCAACAATCCATATATGTCCGTGCGCCGGATGAAGGGCATGTTCAAGGTGTTTCTGCCGATTCCGCCGCTTTTCTGCGTGCCCACCACTGCGGGCACAGGGTCAGAAACCACGGTCGCCGCTGTGATCACGGACGCTTCCACCCATGAAAAATTCGCCATCAGCGATTTAAAGATCATCCCCAAAATCGCGGTCCTGGACCCGGAACTGATGATCGGCCTGCCGCCGCATATCACTTCCACCACGGGCATGGACGCCCTGACCCATGCGGTGGAAGCTTATATCGGTTTAAACGGCAACGCCTTCACCGATGAAAACGCTGAAACCGCCACCAGACTGATATTTGAAAACCTGGAAGAAGCTTACCGGAACGGCAAAAATCTGGAAGCCCGCAACAATATGGCCCTGGCTTCCTTTTACGGCGGGGCCGCGTTCACCCGGGCCTATGTGGGATACGTGCATGCCATCGCGCACAATATGGGCGGACTCTACGGGGTGCCCCACGGACTGGCCAACGCCATTATATTGCCTTATGTGCTGGAATTCTGCCGGAAAGAAGCGGAGAAAAAGCTGGCGGGCCTCGCGGTTGCGGGCGGTATCGGCAAGAAAAGCGAGTCTGCGGAGAAATTGTCCCTCCGGTTTATTGAACATGTCAAAACCATGAATAAAAATATGAACATCCCTACCTTTATCAAAGAACTCAAAGAAAAGGACATTCCCCTGATCGCCAAACGGGCATTGGACGAAGCCCATCCGGATTATCCTGTGCCGCGGATCATGACGCTTTCGGAATGCGAGGCGTTGATACGGAAGCTGTTGCCGTAGAAAATCAGTGCAAAGCGGCGAAAGGCGAGTGAAAGAGCGATGAAAACAAACAGGATTTGTCGAGCGGCATGGCAAGCTGGCCGGTCACAAAGGACAATGAAAATGGAGCAGTATGCAACCGATTGAATTAAATATTAAATTTTCCATTTTCATACAACTTTTTTTTGCCAGTCAAGAAAAGTAACAGGGGAAAAGTCGAATAATTCGGTATGGTGTCCCCGGAATTCCGGGAAAATTTTTCGCGAGACCATCAATTTTTTCAATAATGCGATTTTGATCGGGCTTCGGTATCTTTGCAAGCGCCTTGGCCGCAGACCGCTTCACCTCAATCCGATACTTCACCCTTGCAGTTCCTTTTTCAACGCTTCCCAGAGAATGGGATCACCGGTTTCATTTTTTGCTTTCCAGGCGTCTTCAATATCGATCCTGTCTTCATTTTCTTGCAATAACGCAAGTTCCTTAATAGGCACAATGGCCGCCACCGCCTTGCCCCGACGGGTCAGAACAAATGATTCACTTCCGTAAGCGACCTGATTGACGATCTCCGCAAATTTTTTCCTGGCGTCAGCGGTTGTAATTTTTTTTAGCATCAACGAAACTCCAAATGTATAAAATGTTCAATTTGTACAGATTTTTTTTTCATTGTCAAAACAATAAGGACCCGATGCGGCCCTGACCCGATGGTTTCCGTGGAGGACGGGGGCAAACTGTTTGAGGGAATAGAATTCAAAAAATCTTCCGGTGATGATAATTCCATTTTGCATTCAAGATGACATCAAGGCGGCAAGAAGGAGGTGACGCAG
>DAIEHU010000263.1 GCA_027353395.1 Desulfobacteraceae bacterium | reverse complement strand
ACCACTTTTCCGGACCGGATTTTATCGTTAATTTGTTTATATGTCTTGTTTACCTTAAATGTTCCCATGGAAGTTTCCATTCCCTAAAAAATAGACGTCATTTATTGGCTGATGCCTTAACCGCGTCAATCTTGCCGGTGATGTTGTTGGCGATCCAGGCTGCATCCCACCATTCGATGGGATTTACAAACACATGATCAATAAACATGCCGAAATGCAGATGGTCCCCGCCGGCCATGCCGGTGGTTCCCGAATAACCAATGGTATCATTTTTGGCTACCATGTCACCGGGTTTGACCGTTATCTGGTTCAGATGGCCGTAAATACTCATGAGCCCATATCCGTGATCAATACAAACAAGATTCCCGTAAATACCGACATAATCCGCAAACACGACTTTCCCTTTATTGGCGGCCGGGATAGGCACATGCTGAGTGGAAGCCAGATCAACCCCCAAGTGAACTGCCTTGCTGATAATGGCGCCATTGTATTCATAATCCCGGTAATCGGCAAAATTCGCTCTTGGAGCGGAGTTGGGCAGCCGGGTAAAGGCCCCTTCCCAGTAAATCTGGGCATCGGTTTTTTTCCCGTTTCCCAGAATGGCCTGATTGTTCTTTTCCCGCAATTCAGTGTTAATAAAAATAAACTGATCCACAAGGGGCCGAGTGGCGTCCACTCCAGGAATATTTTGAAATTCCGGAAGCTTGGCGTTTATAAAATTATCGGATATTTTAAGAACGTCTTTATGGAATGTTTTTTTCTTCAAATAATAATAAAAACTGCTTTTTGTGGTGTTCCCCGCAGGATCCTCGGCGGTTGCGTAAAGCCCTTTCTCTCCCGTATAATCAATCGGGACGGCAAAAAAAGCCAGATAAATGTTTTTATCCGGAAAATGTCCGGGATACCCAGGGAAAAAATCATCACCAACCATTACCCCGCTTTTGACACAGGGTTCGGACAAGCGATAAATAACAAGGCCCGAACCTCCCTGGCTGACATTGTGCTGTCTGCTTAAAACGGTCAACTGGGGCGGTTTGGTATCAAAAACAATCTCTTTTTCAATAACGGTCTTATTGCCGTTCCACCAGTCGCGCCAGGAATAATCCCTGGCTTCAAAGGTTAAGGTCGCCTTTCCATCCGGAAATTCCTTTTTGACGACACTGACCGGGATTTTGAAAGTGTCATCTATAACCTCGCCTTTTTTAAACCACTCTGGCGCATCATAGGCCTTGTCCAGCAAAATAGTTTCCTTGCCGTTTCTAAGCATCGTGATCCGGATCTTTTTTAACCCGCTTCGGGCATCATGCACCTTGCCTGTAATATCAAATTTTGCGGAAACAACCGCTGGCAAACGGTCTATATCGATAACGGGTTTTTCACCTTCAAATTTTATAACAAGCACCCCTGCAACCGGCACGATCACCATCACACAGAAAATAGTCATCAGCCAGATTTTCAGCTTCTTCCATTTGTTTTTCTGCTTGAACTGCATTCCTCGCTCCTGATTTTGCATCTGATCCCTGTAAATAGATAAATTAGGTATGTTTAACAGGTATGGCCTTTGTTGGCAAGGCCTTATTTTTCGTTTCTTGACATTTCAGGAGGTGCAGGATAACACGTGCATGTGCTTACGAAAACCGGGACAAAAAAATATCCGGGAGCCGCGCAAATAGCCTATAACCATATCCTAATTTTTCATAATGCCGATACGTTGTTGTCCCAATTGAGGAGGTATCATGGTAAACGCAGTGTACGTGAATGACATTCCCGTCGGCCGGCCGGCTCCCTTTGTCCTGATCGCCGGGCCCTGCGTGATTGAAGATGATCAAACCATTTATGATATCGCCGCCGGACTTAAAAAGCTCACCGACAAGCTATCCATCCCATTCGTCTTTAAAGCGTCCTATGACAAAGCCAACCGGACTTCCATTGATTCATACCGGGGGCCGGGTTTGGAAAAAGGACTGGCTGTTTTATCCGCTATCCGCAAAGATATCGAAGTCCCCATTATTTCCGATGTGCATCAGGTCAGCGAAGTGGCATTGGCTGGCCAAATTCTGGATGTGATTCAAATCCCCGCTTTTTTATGCCGTCAAACCGACCTGCTGGTGAGCGCAGCAAAAACCGGCAAGCCCATCAACGTGAAAAAAGGACAATTTTTAGCCCCCTGGGACATGCGGCATGTGGTTAAAAAAATCCAATCCGCCGGTAATTATAAGATTATCCTGACGGACCGCGGGGTTTCGTTTGGATACAACAACCTGGTGTCAGATTTCCGCTGCATTAAAATCATGCAGGATATCGGTTGCCCGGTGGTATTTGACGTCACCCACAGCGTTCAGCTTCCAGGCGGAGCGGGCGCATCTTCTTCCGGTCAACGCGAATTTGCGCCATTGCTTGCCAGGGCGGCCATCGCAGCCGGCGCTGACGGCATATTCATTGAGACGCATATTGATCCGGATAAAGCGCTTTCCGATGGCCCGAATTCCATAAAACTGGATGAAATGGAAGGGCTGTTGGTTCAATTGAAAGCCATCCAACAAGCGTTACAATAATTAAATTTAAATTCATATACTTATATATTTTTATATACACATTTCATGAACCCGTGAAGAATGCTCCAACCAAAGCTCAAACTTATCAAACTGCTGCTCCTGGATGTGGATGGCGTCTTAACCAACGGCCAGATCACTTACGCTTCTGGTAATGTTGAAACCAAATCCTTCAACGTCAAGGACGGTCTAGGCATCCGGCTATTGCAATCCGCCGGCGTAAAGGTCGGCATTGTGACCGGCAGGACTTCGGATGCCCTGTTGCACCGTTGCGCGGATCTGGGCATTACGATGATTTACGACGGCGTAAACGCCAAAGGGGAGCTTTTAGAGACGGTTTTATCCGTATCCGGATTTTCGCCGCATGAAGTGGCGTTTGTGGGCGATGATTTGCCGGACATCCCGCTTTTAAAAAAAGTCGGCGTCAGCATTGCCGTGGCGGATGCTCATCATTTGGTCAAACAAAACGCGGATATGGTGACGCAAAACAATGGCGGTTGCGGCGCGGTCAGGGAAGTATGTGAACAGATACTGAACGCCGCCGGTTTATGGGAGAAGATTGTAAAAACTTGCATATAAAGTCCTTAACCAGATCAAACCGCATCAATATAGTTGTCATCTCCCTGATTGTCTTGCTGATTATCAGCATTGTTGTGATCTTTATCCGGCATCGGGCGGATCAGAATCATTCTCCAGCCCCTCTCCGGCCGGAAACCACGGAAGCCACCCTGACCATTAAAAATTTTCATCATGAGGCATCCGAAAACGGCAAAAAAAAATGGACCCTCGAGGCCAGTTCCGCCAGCTTGTTCGCATCTCAAAATATGGCGCGTCTAACTGATATTTCTATAATTTTTTTACTGAAAAAAGGTCAAAATCTTACCATCCACGCCAATCAGGGAGATCTCAATATCAAAACCAATGACATGGCCATCACCGGCGGCATCACGGCAGAAATCCCACCCTACTCCCTGACAAGCGAAAGCTTGAATTATGAGCATGGTTCGCGTATGATACATATGAATGAACCTGTGGAGATGACCGGAGCGTCGATGACGTTAAAAGCCGGCGCATTGACATATGATATAACGACAGAGATCCTGACATGCGACCATCATGTGGAAGGAACATTTATTGAAATTCTTAAATAACGCCATACCCCCCCATACGATTACACCGGATAGAGTATTTTTAGCAGTATGTCTGCTCCTGGTTATTACTGCGGGTGATGGTTTCGCGCAGAACAAAACGCCGGGCGGCACGTTACCTGAAGAGGAAAAAATTCATATTACCGCTGACCAGCTGGTAGCCAGCCAGAACAATCAAATGGTTGTCTTTTCGGGTAATGTAAAAGCGATCCGTGGCAAAATGACCATCACATCCGACAATTTGAATGTGTTTTATGCAGACCCGAAAAATAAGTCCGGTAAGGGTTTGGGCAAGGACAGCATAGAACGGATTGTCGCAGATGGGAATGTAACCATCACG
>DAIEHU010000262.1 GCA_027353395.1 Desulfobacteraceae bacterium | reverse complement strand
AT
This sequence comes from Desulfobacteraceae bacterium, assembly GCA_027353395.1. Classification (GTDB taxonomy): domain Bacteria; phylum Desulfobacterota; class Desulfobacteria; order Desulfobacterales; family Desulfosalsimonadaceae; genus SURF-3. The sequence goes on along the minus strand of DAIEHU010000262.1, from coordinate 4,049 downwards.
GAAAGTCCCTTTGAGTCGCGAGGCGGAACGGCTGGTCCGCGAATTTGCCTATCTGGTGGACGACGGGTTCCGGGCTTCTTTCCAGGTCCGTAACGCTCTGGAAAACATTCTGATGTCGCCTGTCGCCGCTTTCAGCGTATTGGAGCAGATGCTTAACTCTGGATTTCTGGTCAGTCTGGTTCCGGAATATGCCGGCGTCATCAACCGAATTCAATATGACGCCTATCACCTCTATCCCGTGGACCGGCATATGCTGAGGACCGTGGAGAACCTGAAACTGTCCGGCAGTCCCGATAATCCGGAGCCGGATGAACTGGCCATACAGTTGTATCATGGATTGAAGCGGAAACTTTTGCTGCTGATCGCCGCTTTGCTTCATGACATCGGGAAAGGCCATGAAGGCAGGCATTCCCTGTCCGGAGCGAAGATAGCGGAGAGAGTGATGCAGCGCATGGGATACGCGGCCAGGGATATTGATCTGGTGGTGTTTTTGATTGAAAATCATCTGCTTTTGATGAAAACCGCCACCCGCCGGGATATTAACGATGAAGAAACCGCCATTGTCTGTGCGCGCCAGATACAGGATCCCAGGCGGTTAAAAATTCTTTATCTGCTCTCGGTGGCCGATTCACGGGCCACCGGGCCGAAAGCCTGGAATCACTGGACCGCGTCCCTGCTCCGGGATTTTTTTCTCAAAGTATTGGGAATCCTGGAAAAAGGGGAGTTCGCCACTGTCAGCGCCGTGAACCGTATCGAAAGAAAAAAGGCGGCGGTGCTTAAATCCGCTGATGATCTTCAGGGGATGGACATGGGCGCGATTTTTGACCAGATGTCTCCCCGTTATGTTTTGTCAACGGGTGTGGAAGATATTTTGTCGCATATCAACCTGTACCGGCGTTTGGGGAATGAGGGGTTTGTCTGGGACGTGCGGCATGATGAAAAACGCGAGAGCCGGATCGTGACGGTATGCGCGAAAGACCGGCCGGGTTTGTTTTCTAAAATCGCGGGGGTTTTTACATTGAACCATATCAATATACTCGATGCCCAGGCCAATACCTGGAACAACGGCGTCGCGTTGGATATTTTTACGGTGGAGCCGCCGCCTGACCATTTATTTGAGGAAGAGCGCTGGTTGCGGGTGAAAAACAATCTTGCCTCAGTGCTGGCAGGGGAACTGGATCTGCAGGTCCGGCTGTTTCACCCGGCAGGGGTTGGCGGAAAAGACGGTATCACGGTTTCCACACGGCCCAACCGGGTGGTTGTCGACAATGACAGCTCCAGTTTTTTTACTATCATTGAAGTGTTCGCCTGTGATTTTAAAGGACTGCTTTTCAGGATCACAGATGTTATCAGCCGGTTGGGATTGAATATTGCGGTGGCCAAGGTGGCTACCAAGGTGGACCAGGTGGTGGATGTATTTTATGTAAGAGATGAGAGTGAAGCCAAAATAAAGGATCAAGCGTTCATTGAAAATATAAAAAAAGAGATTCTGGCCGCCTTGCCTGCGGCGACGTTATCCTGATCGAATTTATTAAACGAACAATCAACCAAGGAGGAAAGGTAGATGATGAGTCCAAAAGAAGTACTGAAAATGGTGAAAGACAAGAACATTCGGGTGCTTGATATCCGGTTTATGGATTTTCCGGGGGTATGGCAGCATTTTTCCGTCCCCACCACGGAACTGGATGAAGGGAGCTTTGAAGACGGGTTCGGATTTGACGGTTCCAGTATTCGGGGCTGGCAGCCCATTAACGCCTCTGATATGCTGGTGATTCCGGATGCGGCCACCGCCAAAATAGATCCGTTTTATGAAGTGCCCACGCTGGTGATGATCGGGAATGTCGCCGATCCCATCACACGGGAACCCTATTCCCGCGATCCACGCTATATCGCCAAAAAAGTGGAGTCTTATCTGAAACAGACCGGCATCGGTGACACTGTGTTTATTGGTCCGGAAGCGGAATTTTTTATTTTTGACGATATCCGGTTTGAGTCCGGCAGAAATAGTGCTTTTTACGCCATTGACTCTCAAGAAGGGGTATGGAACAGCGGACGGGAAGAATTTCCCAACCTTGGCTATAAGCCCCGGCATAAGGAAGCGTATTTTCCGGTGCCGCCAACGGACAAATTCCAGGATATCCGTACGGAAATGATGCTGACGCTTCAGGATCTCGGCATTGACATGGAATGCCAGCATCATGAAGTGGCCACTGCAGGTCAGTCGGAAATCGACATGCGGTTTAAGCCGTTGCTTCAGATGGGGGACCAGATGGCCTGGTTCAAATATGTCTTAAAGAATGTGGCCTATCGCCACGGCCATACGGTCACGTTTATGCCCAAACCCCTGTTTGAGGATAACGGCAGCGGCATGCATACCCATGTCAGCATCTGGAAAGATGGAAAGCCCTTGTTCGCCGGTGACAAGTATGCCGGCGTTTCCCAGGACGCGCTGTATGCCATCGGCGGCATTTTGAAACATTGTAAGGCCGTGTGCGCGTTCTCGAATCCCACCACCAATTCCTATAAACGGCTGGTGCCCGGATTTGAAGCGCCGGTGAATCTCGCGTATTCCAGCCGGAACCGGAGCGCGGCGGTTCGTATTCCCATGTACTCGTCATCTCCGAAAGCCAAACGCATTGAATTCCGGACCCCGGATCCATCCTGCAATGGCTATCTGTCTTTTGCGGCGATTACCATGGCGGTGATTGACGGCATTCAAAACAAGATCGAACCGGGCGAGCCTCTGGACAAGAATATTTATGACCTGCCGCCGGAAGAACTGGCGCAGATCGCCACCGCTCCCGGTTCTCTGGATGAAGCCCTGGCATCCTTAAAGGCCGATCATGCATTTCTGCTCAAGGGTGATGTCTTCACACAGGACGTCATCGACATGTGGATTGATTATAAAATTGAAAACGAAGTCAATCCGGTCAAACTGCGGCCCCATCCGCATGAGTTCCATCTTTATTACGACCTGTAAAATGGAGAGGCTGTAATTCCAATTCCGAATCAAAGATGATATCAAGGCGGTGAGGATTGAGGCGACGGAGGCTTACAGTTAGTACGTTAAGGAGCCGAAGACGAGCCAACGAATATAGCGCTATGATTTGGGATTGGAATAAATAGCCAAAGCAACCTGAAATAATGTTTTAACCAAAAGCCGGTATGCCTCGGGGTATACCGGCTTTTTTTGGAAAAGCGTCATGAAAAATTATCTGATCACCATCATACTGCTGGGCTGCAGCAATGTGTTTATGACCTTTGCCTGGATGGCCACCTTCGCAATTTTTTCCACCGCATGGATTATTTATATGCTGAATGCGCCTGCTCGGATCTGTGTTTTTTATTTCCCGGGCCAAGATTTTCGGGGCGTAACCGTCCAGAAACACCTTGCCTGAACAAAACAACAAACGAACAGCAGTAATCCGTTATTTTTTTCATTGTTATGAAAGAAAAGGATAAAATTCTTTCGGGGGGGGATTTTGCCCATTGCGATGCGGCCCTGGCCCGATGGTTTCCGTGGATCACGGGAGCAAACTGGTTTGTGCGGATAAATGCCAATGAACCTGCCGGTTACGACAAGCGAAGTCGGCGTAACGCCCCCCGGCAAGTCACATTAGCAGCGAGTTTTTGCCTACACCACGGAAACCATCGGATCAGGGAGCTTTCCGCAGCGCAGGGCTGGGTTCTTTTGTCACTTTTCTTGTCCACGAAGAAAAGTAACAATGACAGGGGGTTGACGGGGATATCGGTTAAAAAATCAATTTAATTATTGGAATTCGATATGGATGTCCCCCGAATTTCTACAGCTCAACGGCTATGCCTTGATTTCGGATTTCTAATTCCAATTCCAGTATGCTATGAGGCTTTTTTAAACGACGCCTTGGGGAAAAAGCAGTAAGGGCATTCTTCCGGCGCTTCCTCACCATAATGGACATGCCCGCAGATCTGGCATCGCCACGCAGTGGCGTCTTTGACTTTAGGAAGGTTCACTTCTGCAGTATCCTTTTCCCGGTGCAGGGGAAGATCGTCTAAAGGCGGCATAACGG
>DAIEHU010000261.1 GCA_027353395.1 Desulfobacteraceae bacterium | reverse complement strand
TATAAACATCCGGATGTGTTGGAGGTGGCCGTGGTGTCAACGCCCCATCCCAAATGGGGAGAAGTGCCCAAAGCGTTTGTGAAAACCCGCCCTGGGGCCACGGTCACAGAGGAGGGCATTATCAGGTTTTGCAAAGATCACATGGCCCGGTTCAAGGCCCCGAAATTTGTGGAATTCGGCGATCTTCCAAAAACCGCCACCGGCAAAATCCAAAAATTTAAATTGCGGGAACAGGAATGGAGCGGATATGAACGAAAAGTCGGGTAAGGAAAGTCGTAATCGCGCGTTTCCGGTTCCGTTATATGTCATCTGATTCTGAACCCACTGATTGGGGCCATTGCCAGCCACCCGGACGGATTGGGCATGGGGAACAATTATTTCTTTTGGTTATCCCGCAATTTTATGCTAATAAAGAAGGCTATTTCGGCCATCATAAAAATATTCCGGATGGGGCCGGGATGCTGTTTGCGGTCACTGTTTCCAATGATGACCAATTCACTTCCAAACGCATAAGAGGTGGGTATAATGAAATTAAGACCAAGTTGTCTGCCGCTGGTGATTATTTTAATGGTGTGTCTGGGATTGCAGGCCTGCTTATCCATTGGAAAACCGCCGCTCATCAAGGCAACTGAAACAGGAGAGATCACCGAGGTGGATCGCCTGCTTTCCGAGGGCGCAAGCGTTGACGACAAAACCAAATCAGGCGCCACGCCGCTGTTTGTGGCGAGCGCCAACGGATATGACGCCATCGTCGCCCGCCTGATTGAAAAAGGCGCTGATCCCAATGCCGCCATTGAAGGGCCGTTTCTTCATGACAGATGGACACTCGCCAAAGGCGCCACGCCTTTAATGGCAGCCATAGCCGGTGGTCATGACAAAATTGCGGCATTTTTATTGCAGCACGGCGCTCAGGCCGCTGTTTCCGATGAAAATGGATACACGCCCCTGATGCTGGCCGCGGCCCAAGGCAAACCCGATCTGATCAATGCATGTATCCTAAAAGGAGCTGATATAAAAGCTTCAACCAGTGGCGTTTCCCCCTTGATCGCGGCGGCGGCGGGCGGCAAACCGGAAACAGTGGCGCTGCTGCTCAAAAAAGGGGCGGACCCCAAGGCAAAAGTCTCCGCAAACTTTACGTATCACGATGTTACGGTATTTGCAGGCGGCAACGCATTGATGGCCGCGGCTGCGGCAGGCGATGATAAAAGCCTTCAACTGCTCATGGACGCCGGGGTGGGTGTGAATCTGGCCGCCAAAAACGGAACGACCGCGCTGATGGCCGCCGCAGCCAAAGGCAGTCTGCCGTCAGCTGACCTGCTGATCGCCCAGGGCGCTGATGTCAATGCCCGAACCACCGAGTCTTACACCGTCGGCCAACATGCGGTGCCGAAAGGGTCTACGGCGCTTGCCGGGGCGGCGTTCGCCGGGCATGCCGATATGGTTCAATTTCTGATCAATAACGGCGCCGATGTCAATGCGAAAGACGATGACACCAATATTGATGCGCTTTTTCTGGCCGCTTCGGAGGGGCATCTGGAGGTTGTCAGAATTCTGATCGCAAGCAGCGCGAATGTTTATGCGGAAACAAAGATGGGCACGGCTTTTTGCGCCGCGGAGCATAATGGTTACCAGGAAGTCGCGGATGAGATTGAGGCGGCCCGGAAAAAGATACAGGACAAAAAAAGCACAAAGAAGTGAGACCGTGCTGAAATCCATCTAAAAGCAACACAAACAATGCCGGGAGGACTTTTGCAAAAGCCATCCCGGCATTGTTTTTTCTGGTTTTATGGACGGGTTAAACAGCTAACTGTCAATCATCCCAAACCCGTTCTTCCCGCCAGTATCCCGGCGAGGTTTTCATATTGATATAACCGCCGGGAACCCAGTAGTTGTATTCGTTGAAGTGCCCAGGATTCCAGACCCTTTCATATACCGGCGCAACCCAGACTTTTCTAACTTCCCAGCGCCCCCGATCCCGGTAATGTCCCCTGCCATATGCTGGCTCGCAGGAACGTCCGCGGTAAGGGGAACGTTCCACAACCACTACCCGTTCCGGACAGTACACGCCCCTGTATCCATGATATGAATGTTCTCTGTAGGAATCGCCTCCATAGTAAACATCCCGGCTGTTGTTGAGTATGGCGTTTCCCAGTATCGCAGCCCCCACGCCCATGGCGACGCCCTGCCACCGGTATCGCTGTTTTGATCCGGCAAATGCCGAAGTCGCCGACAGAGACAGTAAAAAAATCATGGCAGTCATTAATGTAAGTATCTTTTTCATATTTCACACTCCCTGTATTTTTTTGTATCTTGCCGCCGTGCTTATAATATGCACGAAATCCCTGCGCAGCAACTCTTATTTTGATTCCGCAAAATGATTTATTTCTTCTTCCACCAGGGCAATAGCCCGATTGACGATGGCATCTAACAATTCAATTTCCTTAGGATTTTTCCCTATCGCTTTTGCAAGCGGGATATAAGACATCGCCCTCTGGGTCTTGATTTCCCTGACCTTTTCAACCCCTTTTTCAGACAATTCAATCAAGTGAACCCGCATGTCTTTTTTGCCCACCTTCATGCTGATTAACTCCATATCGACGCGCAGCTTTTTGATGTCGGTCGACAGCGTACTTAATTTAACCCCTGGAAAAAACCGCCACAGATCTGTCATGCTCATGGATCCTATGGATTTCAGCAATTCAAGAATCAATATTTCGCGGTCTTTGAGCGCTCCGGCCTCGCTGTCCGCCACTTGAATAGCCCGGTAAATCCGCATTTTGGTTCCCAATTTTGCAATGCTGGTGAATAATTGCCGGGTCATTATTTCCTCTTTGGTTCTTATTTAAGCAAAGGCATATAGTTTTGTCAAATGAAATATTTCATCAAAATCATATATTTTTTGCCGTGGCTGGCGGGCTTGCCCGGAAATATCGCCTCAGTCAAATAACTTTTTGAAAATAAAGGTAATTATTTCGGCAGGCCACCCGGTTTAACGGCGATCCGGCCTGTTTTTTTGCAGTGACTGGTAAAAACCGGCCATGTCATACATAAATTGCGGACGTGATCGGGCCAGTTCGTCTTTACGTTTTTCATCAAGCGCATGGATGTCCGGCGGCAGCCCGACGGTCCGGGGTTGAATGCGCTTTCCAGCCGCAGAAGACAGGGCCACCGGCAGCAAAAGACCGCAAATCGAATATTGGCCCTGGTCCCGGGTGGTTTCAAGAATCCCTTTGCGGATGAGTCCGGACACCACGCTGTCTTCCACGGGCATTTCCAGGGTATTGGCTTTCTGAAGAAAAAATTCCCTTAATACCGATTTTTCATCCGCATCCAGATGCTTGATATCATAATTGATCTGCCGCCGCTTGATGCCGCCCCCCATCACCGGCCGAATATTGACCCAGAGGAATTTGAACGCCAGCAATCCCAGCATGAGAACAAGCCCGCACACCACCGTTGCGGCAACCGCGAAATAATTTTTAACAAACATTTTTACACGCAAAGGCAGTGTTTTGATAAACTCCTTGATTTGTTCAAAAAGAGATTTATTCCCGGTGCGGATAATATTTTCGACAGCAGATTTATGGATATAAAAGGACTGAGTGCTGGTTTCACAGGAAAGGATATCCCCCTCTTCCGTGATGGCGGCGTCCTTGATCACCTGGCCATTTTTAAGAATAATGACATCGGCATACACGCCCGCGGCCGTCAGAAACATCAGGGACAGCCCGATGACGCCCGCTATAAACCATTTTCTCATGTTTAAATTCCCCGTCACGTCAGGATTGGACCGAAGGCTGTGCATAAACCGTCACCCGGTTGCGGCCATTCTGCTTGGATTTGTAAAGCGCCGCATCGGCATAGCCCAGCAGCACATCTTCTGAAATGTCCGTGGTGGGAACGCAGGCGGCCAGACCAATGCTGATGGTGACGGGCATCTTCCGGCCTTCCAATTTGAACTCAGCGGTTTCGATCCGGGCGCGGATTTTTTCGGCGATGAGAAGCGCCCCGCTGGTCTGGGTATTGGGCAGCAGAACCGCGAATTCTTCGCCCCCGTAGCGAAAGG
>DAIEHU010000260.1 GCA_027353395.1 Desulfobacteraceae bacterium | reverse complement strand
AAATCGCAATATCTGATGCAGATTCAAACAATTCCCTTTCGTCACCAGCCCGTTTCACCAAAAAGCGCCAACCATTCCGTAAACCGGGCCACCTTTTGCAGGCCGTATTTTTCCAGACTTTTCAGCACCATTTCAACCGGCCATTCTTCTTGATCTTTGCCGGGTTTTTTGGAAAAAAACTTATCCGCATAACACACGATCCGCTCTTCCAGGCTCACCGGAACCATATCCCGAAGGGGCAGGGGCAGATCCTGTTTCCGGATTTCCTCCAGCGTAAGCCCCACCCCCACATGGCGCTCACATACCAAGGCATGACGGGAAAGCCCCTTGCCTTCCACCAGGATCCGTCCCAGATACCCGTGGCAAACATAGGGGTATTCTCCGAAACAGCCGATTTCCGGGGCCCGGGCGTAAAAAATACCGATATCGTGAAGCATGGCGGCCTGCTCGATAAATTCAAGGTCCGGATGCAGATGCGACACTTTCCGGGCCGTCTGAAGCGCCTTTCTCGCCACCATCTCCGAATGCCGCAGCAGCACCTCTCTTGCCGGAGAGGCGGGCGGGTAATATTCATCAATAATCGCTGTGATCGTATTTGCTAAGGTCATTCTGGCAGATCAGACGGCTCCGGACAGAAGCGCCCCTTCAATAAACGGGTCCAGCCGGCCATCCAGAACGCTCGCCACATCGCCAATTTCCAGATGGGTCCGGTGGTCCTTGGCCATCTGATAAGGATGCAGCACATAGGAGCGGATCTGGCTGCCCCAGGCGATCTCGTCCTTGGTGTCGTGCATGGCCTGCAATTTCTTCTTCTGTTTGTCCTTTTCCAGTTGATACAGACGCGCGGCCAGCACCTTCATGGCCAGCTCCTTGTTCCGGGTCTGGGATTTTTCCTGCTGGCACTGAACCACAATGCCGGTGGGCGCATGAGTGATGCGGATGGCGGAACTTGTCTTGTTCACATGCTGGCCTCCGGCCCCGCTGGCCCGGAACGTATCGATGCGGAGATCGTTTTCATCAATATCCACATGAATCGTGTCATCTATTTCAGGATACACAAACACGGACGCAAAGGAGGTATGCCGCTTGCCATTGGCGTTGAACGGCGAAATCCGAACCAGACGGTGCACCCCGCTCTCGGTTTTCAGGTATCCGAACGCATATTCGCCGCTGACGGAAAACGTCACCCCCTTGATCCCGGCCTCGTCCCCGGCCTGATAATCGATGAGGTTCAATTTAAACCCTTTGCTTTCAATCCACCGGGAATACATCCGGAACAGCATTTCCGCCCAATCCTGGGCTTCGGTGCCGCCGGCCCCCGCATTGACGGAAACGATGGCGTTGCAGGTATCGTCATCGCCGTCCAGCATGACTTCAATGGTGAATTTCTTTAATTTGGCCTCAACCGCTTCCGAAAGCTTCCGGGCTTCCTCCGCGGATTTTTCATCATCCGCCTCAAGGGCCAGATCAAGCAGCGTCTCACATTCCTCCACATCGGCGTAAAGCGCCCGCCACCGGTCAATGGCGCCGGAGAGCAATGCCCGCTCCTTTAAGATGACTTTGGCCTGGTCCGGGTCATTCCAGAATTTTTCGGCTCCCATGTCATTTTCAATCTCATCCAGGCGCTGCTGTTTTCCGGGGAGGTCAAAGATACTCCTTTAACTGGCCCAGCTTTTCATACAAAATTTTAATCGACTGCTTTATTTCAAACGACATAACGCCTCCTCCCCATTTATTTTTAACACGGGCTTTGATGAAATCATCTCTCCGCCCGCCTCTTTGATTGGAATAATGATACCATGACAAGGACCGTCATGGCAATAAAACAACACAGGACCGGCAAATCTCCATGCCGGGTATAAAAGGTCCGGTAATCCCGGACCACCGGCACGGAACCCGTCATGGCGGCTTCCACAAAAAGCCCGGATGTCTCCCGAATCCTTCCGGCGGGGTCAATCCAGCCGCTGACACCGGTATTGGCGGCCCGGATCAAAGCGCGGCGGTTTTCCACGGCCCGGAACACGGCCATGTCAAAATGCTGCCAGGGTGCGCCGGTCTTGCCGAACCATGCGTCATTGGTGATGTTCACCAGCAGCCCGGCCCCGTTTTTCACCATGCTGGCCGCCAGTTCCGGAAAAATAGCCTCATAGCAAATCAACACGCCTATATCGGCCTGGGGCCATGCCAGCGTGTCGCCCATCTTTCCGGTTTTGAATTCCCCCACCTGCTCCACAATCGGACTGATAAACGGCAGCCATTTCCGCAGCGGCACATATTCGCCGAAAGGCACCAGATGCACCTTGTCCACCCGGCCTTCGACCTTGCCGGGTGGTGAAATCAGATACGCGCTGTTGTAATACAGATCATCCGGGCCGGAAAATTCCACAGTCGGACTCCCGATAACAAAGTACGGCCCCAGTTTCCCGATCCCCGAAAGCACTTTCGCGGTCAAGTCTTCATCATAATTAAAATAGAACGGGGCCGATGTTTCCGGCCACACGACGAGATCCAGATGCATGGAGCGGGCGGCCTGTGCGGAAAGGCGGATATAGGTGGAAATGATGCGCTCCTGAAACACCAGATCCCATTTTTCCAGTTGATCAATATTGCCCTGAATAATGCCCACGTTGACGGTTTTGGAACCCGCCATCATCCGGTCCGCAGCCCCAATCCGCATTTCGCCATAGGCCCAGACCGTCACGAGGACAAAAATCAGCATCGATAAAGCCCCGGCCATGTCCAGACGATGGATGGCCCGGCCCCGCCATGTCCATCCCTTGACATGCATCCAGAAAAACGCCGTCACCCCGCTGCTGAAGGCCAGCACCCATGACACCCCATACACCCCGAACATATCGGCTATCTGAATAACCGGCAGGTTGCGGACCTGGGTATAGCCAAGAAGCCCCCATGGAAATCCCGTAAACAGGAACGACCGGAGATATTCCAGGCACACCCAGCCGCACGGGATCACAATCAGGGCCATCCATAACGGGAGCCCGAAGGAAGCGGCCATCCATGCGAAAACACCGGTATAAAATGACAGATAAAACACCAAAGGGATAAAAATCAAGACGCTCAGCCACAGGGGCAGGTACCCATATATATGCATAGTGGATACCAGCCAGTACAGCAGACTGATATAATGCGCGCCACCGGCCAAAAGCCCCAGAACAAACCCCTGGCGGGGAGTCGCATCCCGCAGGGCGACGATCAGAAAGCAGAGCGCAAACCACGCGGCAAAAGAAATCCCTGCCAGGGGAAATCCGGCGGTCAGCATAACTCCGCTTAAAACCGATAAAAAGATTTTTTCACGGCCAAGGCCGGGGGACAGGATCTTCATGGTTTATCTGTTTTCCCTGCAATACGCCTTAGGCTTGCTGAAGGCGATAACAACCTATTTAAATTGATAGCAAATACATTCAAAAAGCGAGGCCTAAATTAACACTTACGGAGGTGATGTCAACAGCGTTTCCAGTTTTTACGCAAAAGAAAGCCTTAATTCCAATCATTAGTTTATCTTTGTAAAAAACGCATTTTTCATGTACATTCCCGTTACATAAAATTTGAACCCATCATCCAACGCTATCAGGCTGAAACTTAAATGAACATTCTCATTACCGGCGGCAAAGGCCAACTGGGACATGACTGCGAACTGGCGCTCAAAACCCGCCATGCGGTGACCTGTATTGACATCGATGAACTTGACATTGCGGATAAGGCATCGGTTGAAGCGGCGGCGGGCCGTATCCGCCCAGAGGTCATCATCAATTGCGCGGCCTTCACGCAGGTGGATGCCTGCGAAACCCAAATGGAAACCGCCTGGCGCGTGAATGCGCTTGGTCCGGAAAACCTGGCCGGGTGGGCCGCGTCAAACGGCGCGCGTCTGGTGCATATTTCAACGGATTACGTGTTTGACGGCAAAAAAACGCCGCCGGAAACTTACGTGGAAACCGACGCCCCGGCCCCGCTTTCCGCCTACGGGAAAAGCAAGTTGGCCGGCGAACAGGCGGTGGCCGCGGCCGCAGGCACGCGAGTGCGCCACGTGAAGACCCACGGAGCGCTGGACAAC
>DAIEHU010000025.1 GCA_027353395.1 Desulfobacteraceae bacterium | reverse complement strand
ATGCCCTTGGAATCCATCTGGATGATGATATTTCCCTCGCCGCCGGGAGGGATCTGCCTGGGATATGAGGCAGCCGTGCATCCTCAGCCGGTGCGCACATCCGCTATGTCCAGTGGGGCGGTTCCCCTGTTTGCTATCACAAACGCATGGCGGACCGTTTGGCCCTCAAAAACCGGGGGAAATTCAAAACGGGTTTCCGGGAGAAATGTCTGGGGGGCAGGAGCGGTCTGCGCATGGGCCAAAGCCTGACCTGCCTCAAAAAATAGGTATAAAATCAAGAGGATTTTTAAAAACAAGCATTTTTGCGGCATCCGTGTCCTCACTCAAGATTTAATAATGAAGGCGTTTGGCGTGTTTGGACTAATTCCTTCCATAGACGCGCTCTCTTTTAAACCGGAAGAAATTGTCTTTTTCCTCAAGTCCAATGGTCTGGGCCTCATCCTGGAAATATTTTTTCCGCAGGGCGTTGAGCTTTTCTTCCTGTTCCGGCCCTTGAAACTGTGACACAACCGCTTCCCTCTCCGTCATATACTTCAGGCCCGTTTCCCATCGCTGGTTCCGGACCGCATCATATTCTTCCATTTTTTCGACCTCTTCCTGGGAAAATCCCATTTCCCTGCGGATTTTGTTGATTTCAAACTGCCTCTGGTCCGGGGGAAGATTTTTCAATTCATCCTGAACAGCGTCAAGGCTGAAAAATACTTTTGCCGACATGTCCTTATATCCCAGCACAAATTCTTCCGGAGAATTTTCATAGGTTTCATGAAGCGCGGTGTTGAACATATCCAGTTTTTCCTCAATGGTTGTGTCCCTTGATTCCTGCAGCACGGCCATGGTGTCCCGCATGGTTTTTTTTCTGGCGTCGCTCGCCAGCATTTCTCCGGACCATATTTCCTTGGCCGCATCGCCGAAAAGCGCTTCTCTTTTTTCCCACAGAGCAGCGTTTTTTTCGGATTCCGACATTTGGGCCAGGAGCGATTCATTGTCCGCCAGCCACTGATTATACAGATCCAGTTTTTCGATGGTGGCGAAAATAGCACCGGCAAAATCCGGAAACGCCAGCTTGATGATTTCAGAAAATGTTTTTTCCCCATCATCCGGAAATATGGACATGATATATTTTTTAATCCCGTAAAGGCTGGCTTGGGTGCTGACGTTTGAAATGCTGCCGCCGTAGTTTTTCTGCAATTCCTTGACGATCTTGTCTTTGATCGCCATCTGGTTCATGCCGGATGGCGTGTTTGCAGGGGCGGCAGGCGAAAATCCGGTGGAGGCGGTATTTTTTGCATCAGGCGTCGCTGCTTGTGATGAGTTGTCGATAGGCGTCTGGGATTGCCGGGGCGCGGGAGCGTTTTCCCTGTCCGTGTCCAGAAGAAACAGATAACAGCATATCATTGTGATAATGATTCCAGCCCCGGCCGTGGTGATTTTGATCTTGTTGCCCATGCCTGATTTCCTTTTGAGTTCCGTGAAAAAAGTCTATACCACATTTTAAAAAAAAGGCCATCATCAAAAATTGGCGGCAATTTTTGATGAGGGCTGAGGCGGTTTCATGCGGGAGCGGCGCCAGAACAATGGCGAGCGGCTCCCTGGAAATTTATATATTAATACGGCAGATATTTCAGTTTGTTCCAGATCAGGCCGGCCAGTTTTTTGGATCCTGAATCAGCCGGATGGACGCCGTCAATGATGATATCGGAATTGGTGATACTGGATCGCGGATCGATGAAAACCCGGTAATTGTTCACCGCCGTGGCGTTTTGTACCGCAAGGGCCAGTTTGGTGTCGCCATAGGCCACCGCCTGGTTTAGCGCCGTGGTGCCCAGGAGTCCATTCTTAATATTGTAGTAGCCCTGAAAGATGATGTTTTTGACGCCATCCCGGCCCATCTGGTTCAGCATCGTAACCGTTTCCACATAGATATCATCGATAAAGGACTTGCATTTCGAAGAAAGGCCGGATTCCCACCAGTCGACTTTGCAGTTGTACGGGTCAAAATACATGGTCGCGGGAATCAGGATGTCGTTTCCGCCGCCATCCATGAAAATGGTGTCGATAGTGGCGTAGTCCGCTTTGGCCATGGCATACTGGGAGGCGACAGAGGGCTGAATGATGCCGCCGTTCAACTCCGCTCCGGAGGTGGCGTACCGGCGGAAGGTCTTGCCCGCATAGCTGTGTAAATAGTCACTGATGCCGCCGGATAACGCGAATATGGAATCGCCTAAATTAACGATCTTGTTGTTGCCTGCGTTGGTGATATAGGGCTTGGTGATCAGGCTGCATGCGCCAAAGGCAATGGAAAGCAGCGCAACAAGAGCAATGGTGAAACATTTTGACTTTAAAGCGGTTTTTTTCATGGTGATCTCCTTGTTTGCGGTAAAAATTTAAAATTCCTGAAATTTTTCAAAATGCCTGCCTGGTTCGTCCGGTTTTTTTATTTTTGGGGCGGTTCCTGACGATTCGGAGAAAAGCATAAAAAAAGCCGGGTTCCTTTTCAGGCAACCCGGCGGTCTCAGGGAGATCCGTGGCTTTCCGTCCCTGCCTCGCGGCAGGTTTGGCGTTTTCTGATAAACTGCAAACAAAAATATCAACACGGCTTTCTATTGTAAACGCCGTTTTGCAGTTTGATGTATGTATACATCAGGTCAAAAGAAAAAAGCAATCAGGAAAACCCTGATTTTTGCATGGGAAAAATCTGATTTTGATTTAAGAATTATTTTCCCAGGCTGGTTTTGACAAACGCCTGAAATCCCTGCCGTTCATGGGAAAACGCATCCGCCAGGGTGGCGGTGTCCCGATAGTCGATGAGGCGCTTCATGGTCGCAACCATGGCCGGATTGATGGCGCAAATGTCCGTCGCGATTTCCTGTGCCCTGGTGAGCAGATTTTCCGGGGTTGTCACTTCGTTGACCAGGCCCCAGTCGCATGCGGTTTTCGCTGAAATGAATTTACAGGTGAACGACATCTGCCGGGCCCGCCGCCGTCCGATCGCCTGCTGCAGAAGCTGGGTCATCCCCCAACCCGGATGAATCCCCACTTTTGCGTGGGTGTCGGCAAAAGAAGCGTTTTCGGATGCGATTAAAAAGTCGCAGTTGAGCGCGATTTCAAAACCGCCGGTAATGGCATGGCCGTTGACCGCTCCGATGATGGGCTTTCTGCATTTCTGGAAAATGTCCGGCATGTCCGTCCCGTCTCCCCTGGGATCAAACAGATTTTCCGTCAGAATGGCTTCAAGGTCGATCCCGGAGCAGAATGATTTTCC
The DNA here is from genome assembly GCA_027353395.1 of Desulfobacteraceae bacterium. Lineage (GTDB taxonomy): Bacteria > Desulfobacterota > Desulfobacteria > Desulfobacterales > Desulfosalsimonadaceae > SURF-3. The sequence goes on along the minus strand of DAIEHU010000025.1, from coordinate 12,783 downwards.
GCTTCCGGTGATAATCGCCACCCGGATGTCTTCATCTTTGGATACCTGCTCGATACAGTTATAAAGCCCGGTAAGCAATGCTTTATTGATCGCATTACGTCTTTCCGGGCGGTTCAGGGTGATGGCGGCCACATGATTCAGGACAGAGAACAATACCGGGGATTCCATATGCGTTTTCTCCTTATTTGGCTTTTGGGTTTTTAACCGGAGGGATGAATCGCATTATGCCATAATCGGTTGAATCTGAAAACAGTTTTGATGCCATCGTAACCCTCGTGCTATTGATTATCGAGCAATGATAAGCGGTTAATGTAAAATGAACCATCGTTCTTTATATTGACACCCATGGTCAGTCATTTTATGATGCCGGGACTTCAGGGTTTGACAATCACGTCAATAGTGACGGCTTCGTAAAAAGTCCGTATGCGGCGCGCCTTGCCCGTGAGCATTTTACAAAACCGCCAGAAAATCGGTTTTTTACAGCATCATCGAAGGCCTTATAAAAATTCCATTTTGGAGGAAAAAGACATGACGCCGGAATTTCAATATGTTCACAACGCCGGGAGGCGGCTCCTGTTTTCAGAAGATCAAATGGCGCGCCGCCGCTTTATTGCCTTTTTTCTATTGATTCTTATCGTGGCCTTAAGCGGCTGCCGGGACAAACGGAAAGAGAATTCCCCCTTGAAGCTGGAGAATGCCATAATCGCCGTTGAAACCTCGCGGGTGGTGGCAAGGGATATTATTGAAGGCATTAACGTGACGGGCACATTGTCCCCGAAGTATCAGACCGATGTTAAATCCGAATATGCGGGGATCGTAAACCAGGTGTTTGTCACCGAATGGCAGCAGGTTAAAAAAGGGGACGCCCTGGCCAAGCTGGACACCCGGGAGGGCGACATCATGCTGCGAAAGGCCGAAGCCGCGGTCAACGTGATCAAGGCCAGCCAGGTGGAAGCACAAGTGGAGGCCAACAAGGCGGCCCGGGAATTTGAGCGTCTGTCCAACCTGAGCAAGGCGGGGCTGGTGACCCAGCAGAATCTGGATGACGCCAGAACCGCCAAGGAAGCGGTGAAAGCCCGCATTGACGCCATCAAGGCACAGATCGAAGTGGCGGAGGAAGAAGTCCGGCATGCCCGGACCAGGCTGGGAAAGGCCGTGATTTACGCACCCATCAATGGGGTGGTGGCCTATCGCTCGGTCAATGTAGGGGATTTGGTGGGTGAAGTGGGTTCGCCCAAAATAATGTTCCGCATTGTGGATAGCCGGGTGCTGGATCTGACCTGCGCCGTACCTTCCTGGGAACTGAAAAACGTCAATCTTGGGCAGGAACTGGATTTCTGGACCGACGCCATTCCAGGCAAAATCTTCAACGGCGTTGTGGGTTTCATCAACCCGGTGGTCAATGAAGCGGACCGCTCCATCAACATCATCGCGGAAGTCAAAAATGATCCGCCCCTTCTTAAGGGCGGGCTGTTTGTGAAGGGACTCATTAAAACAGGGATACGGGCAAACGCCATGCAGATTCCCAAATCCGCCCTGATCAACTGGGACATGGACCAAAGGCGGGCGACGGTCTTTGTGGCGGCGGCGGACAAGGCCCGGCAGCGCAATATTCAAACCGGGTATGCGTCGGGGGACATGGTTGAGGTGATGGCTGGGCTCGCGCCTGATGATAGGGTCATTGTGCGCGGCGGATTTCAGATTAAGGACGGAGACGCAATTTCCATCATTTCCGCTAAAAAGGCCAAATAATCATGCTGATTTCAGATATATCCATCAAACGCCCGGTGTTTGCCGCCGTCATCATGCTGGCGCTGGTGACCCTGGGCATTTTTTCCTATCGCCGGTTGTCCATTGATATGTGGCCGAATGTGGAAGTGCCTGTCGTCACCATCACCACTGTTCTGGAAGGCGCAGCACCCGAAACCATTGAACGCGAAGTGAGCCGCCGCATTGAAGAAACAGTCAACACCATTCCGGGCGTCAAACACGTCAGGTCTGTTTCCAGGGAAAGCGTTTCTTTGGTGGTTGTGGAATTCCATTTGGAAATGAAAATCGATGATGTGGCTCAGGACGTGCGTACCAAAGTCAGCGCCATCCGGGGCGATCTCCCCCAGGATATCGAAGAACCCATCATCACGAAAATGGATATCGCCAATAAACCCTTGGTGTCCCTGGCCCTGCGATCAAAAAGCATTGGCCCTCGGGAACTGACGCTGATGATTGATAAAAAAATCAAGCACCGGCTGGAAAATATTCCGGGCGTTGGCAAAGTGAGCCTTGTCGGTACCGCCAAGCGGGAGATAGCGATTAACCTGAAGCCGGACCGGCTGACGGCATTAAATATGGGAGTGGATGAAGTCATCAATGGCGTTCGGCAGGAAAACCTCAATATCCCGCTGGGGCGGCTGAAACAAAGCGCCTCGGAATATCCCCTGCGCATCACCGGCAAGGCGGTCAATGTGGAGGAGTTCAAGACCATGGTGATCGCACGGCGGGGAGATCGTCCGATACTTCTGGGAGAAATCGCCGATATCGTGGACGGGGTCGAAGAGCCCAAAACCTTCGCATATGTGGATTCCACGCCGGCGGTGGCCATTGACATTTACAAACAATCCGGGTCCAACGCCGTGGAGGTGGTGGACCGGGTGCGGAAATCGGTTCAGGCGATTTCCGCGGGCCTGCCCAAAGATGTTTACCTGGAAGTGGTCCGGGATGGTTCACTGATGATCCGGGACTCGGTGAAGGATGTTCAGGAAACCATCATCATCGGCGCTTTTCTGACTATTTTCATCGTCTTTTTGTTCTTAAACTCCTGGCGGTCCACGGTCATCACCGGACTGACCCTGCCGATATCGGTCATTTCATCCTTTATCATCATGAACTGGATGGGCATGACCTTAAATGTCATGACATTGATGGCCCTGTCGCTGGCCATCGGACTCCTGATCGACGACGCCATCGTGGTTCGGGAGAATATCGTCCGCCATCTTGAAAATGACCCGGACCACATGAAAGCGGCCCGTGAAGGAACCAGTGAAATCGGTCTTGCGGTAATGGCCACCACTTTTTCCATCATCGCCGTGTTTGTACCCATCGCCTACATGAAAGGAATCGTGGGCCGGTTTTTTTTCCAGTTCGGCATCACCGTTGCGTTTGCGGTGCTGGTCTCCCTTCTGGTGGCCTTTACCCTGGATCCCATGCTCTCTTCCCGATGGCTTGACCCGGATATCCAGGGCCAGGGCAAGCGCCGGTTTTTCACCCGGTGGCTGGACGCATTCAACCGGGGATTCGACGGCCTGGCGGACCGGTATCAACGGGTGGTGGGCTGGGCCCTGGACCATCGCAAGTCGATGCTCCTTATTGCTCTGGTCTCCTTTATTCTTGGCATCCAGCTTTTTACGACCATTGAGAAAAGTTTCATCCCCGTCTATGACCAGAGCGAGTTTATTTTAAAATTCAAAAGCGCGCCCAATGCGTCTTTGGATGAAACCAAGGGCCGGGTGCTGAAGGTGCTGGAGGCATTAAAACAATATCCTGAAATCAAGTACACCTATTCCACCATTGGCGCGGGAGACTGGAGCACGGTACAAAACGCGGTCATTTTTGTAAAACTGACGGAAAAAGGCGAACGCAAGCGGGGCCAGTATGAAATCATGTCTGATGTCCGCCGCAAACTCTCAACGGTTGCGGGCATCATTCCCTCCATTGAGGACGCCGGGCGCATGGACGACCGGAAACCCTTGCTCATCAGCGTCCGGGGAGATGATCTGGACCAGTTGAAAAGTTACGGCGCGCTTATTAAAAGAGATCTGACCCGGATCGCCCGGATTGAGGATCTGGAAATGACGCTGGAATACGACATTCCGGAATACCGGCTTACGGTTGACCGCCAGAAGGCGACGGATGCTGGGCTTTCCTCCGGGACTATCGCCCGGACCATCGGTGCTCTGGTGGCGGGCTCCGTCATTACGACCTATGAAGACAAGGACGGCGATGCGGTGGATGTGCGCGTCCGTCTGCCCGAGGCCTTGCGGCGGAACCCGGCGCAGTTAAACGATCTCCGGATGGTGGTTCACGGCCTTCCTGGGAAATCCGCCCTGATTCCCTTAAGCAACATCGTGACCTACACCATGAGCAATACCCCGTCTGAAATCGACCGTTATGATCTGCTCCGGGAAGTGGTCGTATCCGCCAACCTTGACCAGATCCCCTTGGGCACGGCCACGGCAAAAGCCAAAGAGATCACGGACCAGGTGGCTAAAACCATGCCGCCGGGGTATCGGATTATGTATTACGGAGAAAGCGAGGACATGGAAGAATCCTTCGGTTATATGGCCGAATCCCTGTTGCTCGCTATCGTTTTTGTCTACCTTATCTTGGCGGCCCAGTTCGAGTCTTTCGTGCAGCCCTTTGCCATCATGCTTTCCCTTCCCCTTTCCATTGTGGGAATGGTGGGCATGCTGACCCTGACCGGGGACACCATCAATATCATGTCCCTAATCGGTTTGATTCTGCTCATGGGGCTGGTGACCAAAAACGCCATTCTTCTGGTGGATTACGCCAATGTGCTCAGAAGCCGGGGTCTTGAACGCCGGGAGGCGCTGATCACCGCGGGCCGAACGCGGCTTCGGCCCATCATCATGACCACGCTTGCCATGATATTCGGGATGCTCCCCCTGTCTCTGGCCCTGGGGGCCGGGTCGGAAATGCGCGCGCCCATGGCGAGGGCCGTCATCGGCGGACTCATCACCTCCACCCTATTAACGCTCCTGATCGTTCCGGTGGTCTATTCCCTTCTGGATGATTTTATCAAAAAAATTAAGGGCCAGCATATCGCGGCGGCGCTTATTGCAACCGGCATGATTTTTATGAGCGTTGTCAGCCAGGCCGGGGAAATGCCAGAAACGATAGTCCGGACCATCTCTCTGAAGGAAGCCCGGCAAATTGCGGTTCAGAAAAACAAGGACATTTTAAAAGCCAAGGAATCCACCCGGAGCGTGGAGGGATTTTATCTGGAACAGCGGTCGTCGGCCTGGCCTCAGCTTTCCATCAAGTCATATGTTGACCAGTCCGAGGATGAGAGCAGGAAAGCCATGGGCGGCGGCCTGTTTGACGTGCCAACGGATCAACGGTTTGGCGCTCTGGAAGCCAAATTGTCCCAGGTCATTTTTACATGGGGACAGGTGGCGGCAGCCATCCGCGGAGCCGGAGAACTTATGGCCGCATCCGCGCAAGGAGTGGCTGTCGCGGAGCAGGCCGCGCTTCGGGACGTGAGTATTGCGTTTTATGACATACTGCTTGCAAAAGACCTTCATGGCCTGGCTCAGCAAATCATCACCCAGAAACAGCGTCATTACGATGAAGCCCGGAAAAAATTCAAGGCCGGCACGGCCACGGATTATGATGTGCTGGCGGCCAGCGTTTCGCTGGATAACGCCAAGCCCGAGGCAATCCGTGCTGAAAACGCGATTATCATGGCAAAAGACCGGCTGCGGTTTCTGCTGGGTGTGAATGAGGCCATTGACGTGAACGGCAGTCTGGATGTCACGGTGGCGGCATATCCGGAATTTGATGATGTGATGGCAAAAACGCGATCACACCGGCCGGAGATATTCCAGTTACAGCATCAGATCGCAGCGGAAGGGGAAAATGTCACCATCAGCCGGGGATACAATAAGCCAAGACTGGATTTTCAATCCATGTACGGGTTTCACGATCTGTCCTACGGGGAAACGAATGCGGACGGAAATGCATGGTCTTTAGGGATTTTTATGACATACCCGATTTTCGACAGCGGGAAAACAAAAGGCCTGGTGATGCAGGCCGAAAGCCAGTGCAGATCTCTTGAGCTGGACATGGAAAAACTGAACGACACCCTTGAGCTTCAGGTCAGGCAGGCGGTAAACGCGGTCAGAGAGGCGGGGGAGATCGTCAATGCGTTGCATGAAACCGTCGCCCAGGCGGAAAAACTTCTTTTTATGGCGGAAAAAGGGTATGAGTTCGGGGCAATGACGCGCCTGGACGTGGAAGATGCGGAATTAAACCTGAAACAGGCCCATATCAGTCTCTCCAGAGGGCGCAGGGATTATCTGGTCGCCCAGGTTACCCTGGCCTGGGTCATGGGCGTTACCGGAGAGGATCGCTGAATTTATTCCGGAAGTGGAAACAGGCGTTACGCCGGGTTATCCAGCGCCATGCGAATGGCCGCCGCCAGATCGTTTCGAAAGACCGGCTTCATGATCATCTTCCGGATGCCCGCGGCGTGAATTTTTTCTTCCGTGATCAGATCGCTGAACCCGGTGCAGAGAACAATCGGTATATCAGGTCTGACCGCGTGAATTTTTTCCGCAAGCTGGAGCCCGTTTAACCGGGGCATGGTCATGTCCGTGAGGATTAGATCATAACTATCTGTTTTTGCAAGAAACTCTGCCATCGCCGTTTCGCTGGAGGTAAAAGCGCTGACCTGATAGCCCAAGCTTTCCAGCGTTTGCCGGTTGATGTCGGCAACCACGCTTTCATCATCCACTACCAGGATATGCTCATGGCCTCTGGGCGCGGGGCTGCCGGCGTCATCATTCTGTCCGGACAGGAGCGCTTCCGCTGCAACCGGAAAAAATATGCGGAATGTGGTCCCTTTTCCAATTTCGCTGTCAACCGAGATGTCCCCGCCATAGCTTTTCACAATGCCATGCACCAAAGCAAGGCCCATGCCCGTGCCTTCTCCCTTGGGCTTGGTCGTGAAGTAGGGATCAAAAATTTTTTCCAGAACGTCTTTCTCGATGCCCGTGCCGGTATCTCTGACCGAAAGCGACACAAATGCGCCGGGCCGTGAAGAAATTCCGCCCGCCCCTTTATTGTCCAGGTTTATCTCCGTCTGGCGCAGAGAAATGCTGAGAACCCCGCCGGTTTCACGCATGGCGTGGTAAGCATTGGTGCAAAGATTCATCATGATCTGGTGAATCTGGGTCGGGTCCGCCTTGATAGGGGCGCAGTCCGCCTGGATGTTTTGCCGGATATCAATGGTCGTTGGAATGGAAGCTCTCAGGAAGGTGATGGCTTCTTTGACGACATCCTGTATTTTAATGGTTTTAAGGTCATATTCCGTCTGCCGACTGAAGGCGAGAATTTGTTTGACCAGATCCCGGGCTCGGCTGCCGGCATGATAGACTTTGCTGATGTGAGCGGCTGCCGGGCTGTCTTTCGGGAGCGCATACTGCGCCATCTCGGTATACCCGATAATGGCGGTCAGAATATTGTTGAAATCATGGGCAATGCCGCCGGCCAGGGTGCCGATGGCCTCTATTTTCCGGGCCTGATGGAATTGCACTTCCATCTTTAGCTTTTCGGTGATGTCCCGTGCGATTCCCTGTATGGCACAGGGCTGTCCGTCTTTGTAGATGACGGCGCTGGTTGTCTCAACATCTACGCTCTGTCCATTTTTGTGCTTCAGCCTGAATCCGGTGAGTTTTTTCTGGAAACCGTTTTCTTGAAGTTCTTTTACAACCAGGATGGCCAGCGGATACTGATCCTTGCTAAGAATATCTTTCATTGACAGGTTCAGCAGATCGTGTTTGTCATATCCCAGCATTTTTATCGCCGCTTCGTTGGCATCGATGAATTTTCCCTTGAAATCATGGATAAACACACAGTCGAGGGACCGGTCAAACAAGGCCTGATAACGGTTTTTGTATTCGCGCATTTTTTCTTCCACCAGTTTTCGTTCCGATATGTCCCGTGCGATTCCCCGAAAACCTATTTTCCGTCCGGCCTTGTCTTTTATTAAAGAAATGGCCGTGTCGAGCTGCCGCCTTGCGCCGTTTTTTTGAATCACTTCCCAGTCAAACCCTTTAAACAGTTTTTCTGTTTCGAAAACCTTGTTGAACGTCCGGTAAATCTTCTCAGCATTTGCCGCATCCATGAATTCCCGGTTGTTTTTTCCCGCAAGATCGGATGGGGAATATCCGAGAATATGGCATAATGCATTGTTAAAAAAAGTTAGATTCCCCCGGATATCCACTTCAAAATACCCGTCTTCAATATCATCCAGTATGGTCCTGTATCTTTTTTCGCTTTCGAGCAACGCCGCTTCGGTTTGACGGCGTTTTTTCTCTTCGTTTAGAATGGCTCCCGCACGTATGATAAAAAAAGAATACATGGACGAAACCGCCACAAACAGCAGTGCGATAGCCAGTAATTGATTTTTGAAACCCCTCATAGGGGCTAAAATTTCTTTTTCCGGGGAGGCCACGGCGATAGACCAGAACGTGTTACCCAGATGGATCGGATAATATACGGCCTGGATTGCTGATTCCTGAATGCCATCCGGCCCGGCCTTGCTTACCGTATACCGCGCTGTGCCGTGTTTTCCGGATATCATTTCCCGCGCCATGGAAGTGACGGAAGGATCATTTCGGTAAATGTCAAAAACCGTTTTATCCATTTGGCCGGGAACCGGGCTGTACAGCATGACGCCTTTCCTGCTGATGACCCATGCATACCCGTTCCTGCCGGTGTTGATGGTTTTTATGAATTCTTCCGAAAGAAGATTGAAAGGGAAAAGGACCGCCAGAGTCCCTTTGAATTCCGATTTATCAAATACCGGCACATGGCAGGCCACGGTCCGGTAGCCCTGAACCGCTGTAAATACTTCACTCACCAAAGGCTTATGGGTTTCAAGAATTTGGCGGATGTGTGCTTGTCCGGAAATATCCGAACCGATGACCGATTTGTTGAAGGGAACCGTATAGAGGATGCGGCCACGTTCATTGACACGGGTGATCGCCAGGATTTCATGGGTGTGCTTGGTGTAAAAGGCTTGCATTAATTCCCTGCCGGGGCCGTCCATGGCCGCAATGGGACCAATTTCGGAAAGGCTTTCAATATCCTGCAGATAATGGCGGAAATGTTTTTCGATGCTGTCGGCCGCCTGTTGCGCGAGTAAGGCCTGCTGAACGTTAAATTCCGTTATCGTTTTATTTTTCAAATCGTTATAGGCGGAAAAGAGCGTATACCCCAGGGCCACGACGATGATGGACAAAAGATAGTAAATTTTTTTAAACCGTATCATAAGACCGTATCTTCTGAGCAACTGAAAGAAGAATGGGGCGCCGTGAGATGCGCTGGAGGTAAATTTTATTTTATCGCCGCATCCGCCTGGCAGGCGTTTGATGATCCGCCCGATGCCGCGGGTAAAACAGAGACCGCCGTCAACGAAGCGCCGGCGGCTGAAGGGGTGGACAGGCGCGAATGTGAAACGATGACGGATTATCACATGGAATTGGATCCGCTGTCAAGGCGCTGAAGAAGGCGGGTGTCACGAGGAAACAGATGATTGCTGTTTTTGTAGAGGCGAGGTTTATCCTCGCCCATTCCGGGCGCAGATAAAATGCGCCTGAGGCGGGTTTATTTATTGGCCGGAGTGATTTTTCTCGATCATGCGGATTTATCGTAAGTCCGGAACAGATTCTGAGAGCGGCAGATCCGGCGGCCCAGGGCGATAAGCGATGGGATGTCGATGCCCAGCGGGCAATAGCAACGGGTGCACAGCACGCAGTTGTCAAACACCAGATCCCGCATGACTTCAAGCTGGGCCTGGCTGGCCCGGCCTTTTTTCCTCCAGAGCGCGCCCACGGAGTTCAGGAATTTATAGGATGGCATATACCGCGGGTCGCCTTCGTGGGACATATACAAAAAACAGCTTTCCGCGCACAGGCTGCAATGGGCGCACATGGTCAGGCCGATTTTGATCTGTTTTTGATTCGCATTCAGAATCGTCTGGATGGCGGGCGTGTCGGGTATGGGTTGGGTGTTGTTTTCCATTGGTTGCTCGTAATCAGGTGTCAGATAATAAGGATAAGGCCCCTGGCGGATTAAAACTGCCAGGACCGTTTGGGCGCTCCCAGGCTGTATTCATTGACAATGGCGAACCGGCTGAAAAAGAAAAAGATCATGTGAAAGAATTTGGAAAACGGTATCAGTATCAGCATCAGTTCGCCGGAAAGGATATGGAGCGTTATCATGAGGCGGTAATCGCCCACGTTTGCGTGCGCCAGGTATCCGGTCAGAAACGGGGCCAGGGCCAGACCCAGCATCAGGTAGTCGTAAGCTGTGGTGATGGCCCGCACACGGCGGATGATGATGCGCCGGGTGATGAAAAAGAACCCGCAAACCAGGATCAGCCCGGTCAGGAAATGGGCAAAGCGCGGGGACCATGAAATCTGGCTGAACCCGAAAAAATTTTCCAGCAGCACCGCATGAGCCGGTACAAATAGCGGCGTCGTCAGGATGCACAGGTGGAATATCAGGCTGATGAAAACTATCAGGGGATTGATCCCCAGAATGGAATTCTTCAGAAAAAAGAGGTTGCGGATGAATCGTTCTTTTTTGGTCAGGGTGTTCGGAACCGGTAATTCTTTTTCCGGTATTTTTCGGCCGTTAAGGCTTGGCTGCATCATTTTCGACAGCCGCAAGGCCTGAAAAACAATGCCTGAAAGAAAAACCGCAAGCGACAGCCAGACCAGAGGACCTTCGATGAAATTATAGAAAATGGCGGGGTTCATTTTTGTTCCATGTACCGGTTTTCATATCCCTTCTGGACAATGGTGCGCTTGATCTGGTTTTTCCATTCCATGGGGGGCTGAATTTTTAAAATATCGTCGAGCCGGTTCTGGGCTTTCAGACGGGTGTAAATCTGGTGCCATGCACAGTCGATTTCATTGCTGATTTCGCATTTGTCGCCGTTGGTGCCGCCGCAGGGGCCGTTAAAAAGACCCTTGGCGCACCGGGTGACCGGGCATACGCCGCCTGTATAGGCCAGGACGCATTCGCCGCAGGCCCGGCACCGTTCTTCATAAAGGCCGATATCCAGATCAACGCCGATGGCGATGGTATTGACCGCCGGAAAAACGGGCGTTCCGGGATACCGCTCGGCCAGGAGCTGAACCCCTGCTCCGCAGGCCAGGGATAGCACACAATCGGCGCTTTCAATATAAGGCTCGATTTCCTTGATGAGCGAGGGATTGCATTGACGCTCCAGAGTGTATCCCTGCATGTGTTTGGCGGTATGGGTTTGAAAATGCGCCAGCTCCAGTTCGGTTTTCAGTAAATTAACTTCCCTCTGGCCGCCGGCCAGGCAAACGGATACGCAGCCGCCGCACCCGGCGATCAGAATGCGCTGGTAGGGGGCGATATACTGCTGGATTTCCATTAAGGGTTTTTGTTTGGCTTTTATCATTTCATATAACTCCGAGAATGGATCATGCCGTCAATCAATATTTGGAAGGCACGCTTGTCTATTTTTTCCGAGCGATTTAAAAAACCGATTAAAACGTGTTTAATTTCATATTCATAATGCGTCTGTCAAGAAAAAATAAAGGCATTTGCAGCTGCTACAATGTGCTCTTTTTACTCCCCGATGATCTTCACCAGCACCCGTTTGCGGCGGCGGCCGTCGAATTCCCCGTAAAATATCTGCTCCCAGGCGCCGAAGTCCAGTTTCCCGTCCGTTATGGCCACCACCACCTCCCGGCCCATGATCTGGCGTTTCATGTGGGCGTCCGCGTTGTCCTCGCCCACGTTGTGCCGGTACTGGGACACGGGTTCATGGGGCGCGAGTTTTTCCAGCCATTTGTCATAATCATGGTGAAGGCCGGATTCGTCGTCATTGATAAAGACGGATGCCGTGATGTGCATGGCGTTCACCAGGACCAGGCCTTCCCGGACGCCGCTTTCCGAAATACAGGCCTCGACTTCCGGGGTGATGTTGATAAACGCCCGCCGGGTGGGGGTCTGGAAAAAAAGCTCCTTGCGAAAGGTTTTCATGTTTTCTCCCGTGTATAGAAATGATGGTTTACAAAATCAGATGATATATTTACATAGAGCCTGACAGCAGCGCATATTACCATTTTTCATCAGAGATAGAACCCGTTTTATGAAACCGGAAAATCTTTTCAGCCAGATAAGCAAAGTCGAGCGGCTCCTGCCAGACGCCATGCCCCAGGACCGGTATGCGGTGATCCGGGACATCGGGCGGCTCCGGCAGTCCAACCCGAGATTAACGCCCGATCAACCAACGATTGAAAAAATCCGGGCACTTGAATCCCGTCTCCGAAGGTCCATCCAGGCTCGGGAACGCCGGAAAGCCAACCGGCCTCAGCCGCTCTATGACGATTTGTTGCCGATTCTCGACCGGAAACGGGACATCATTGACGCCATATCCAACCATCCGGTGGTGATCGTATCCGGCGAGACCGGCTCCGGTAAAACCACCCAGCTCCCCAAATTCTGCCTGGAGGCGGGCCGGGGGATTGACGGGCTCATCGGCTGCACCCAGCCCCGGCGCATCGCGGCCATCACGGTGGCGGGCCGCATTAGTGAGGAACTCGGCGAACCCATGGGCCGGTCCGTGGGCTATCAGATAAGGTTTCAGGACCGCACCAGCCGGGAACACGGGTATATCAAGCTCATGACCGACGGCATCCTTCTGGCCGAGGCCCAGACGGACCGGTTTTTGAACGCCTATGACACCCTTATTATTGACGAGGCCCATGAGCGCAGCCTAAATATTGATTTTATTCTCGGAATCTTGCGCAATCTCATCCAAAAAAGAAGCGACCTCAAGGTCATCGTCACCTCCGCCACCATTGACACCCAGAAGTTTTCCAGAGCTTTTAACGACGCGCCGGTGATCGAGGTATCGGGCCGCATGTATCCCGTGGAGGTCCGGTACTGGAAAAAACCGGTGCCGGATGGCAAGAATGATGGCAAGGAGGAAAACGAAGA
>DAIEHU010000259.1 GCA_027353395.1 Desulfobacteraceae bacterium | reverse complement strand
CGCCTCCGCAAAATGGTCGGGAATTGGTCCGCCCGGCATCATTATGCGAGGTCAACTATTGACCTGTAATTTCACTGATGCGAACACACCCTAAGATTTTTTCCTGATTGACAAGGCCTTTCCATTTTTTCCTTGACAATAAAATATACCAATCGGTATATTTTCATCATGGAAAATTCACCCATCTCCAAATCGGAACGCACCCGCCGGTTTATCATCGGAAAAGCCGCGCCTGTTTTTAACAAAAAAGGCATCGTCGGCACCACGCTCGCGGACCTCACCGAAGCCACGGGCCTCACCAAAGGCAGCATCTACGGCAATTTCAAAGACAAGGACGAGGTGGCCATCGCGGTGTTCCAGTATCATGTGGACAACCTGACCGCTTTCCTGCGCCGGGAAATCGACCGGGAGACCGCCGCTGTCGCCAAACTCCTCGCCATTCCAAACGCCTACCGGAAACTCTACAAAACCATGATGGCTTACGGCGGATGCCCGATTTTAAACACAGCCGCCGAAGCGGACGACACCCATCAGACACTTTGCCGGTTGACCGTGGAAGCCATTGAAAACATGAAAAAAACCATTGTAAGCCTCATCAGAACGGGGCAGAGCATGGGAGAGATCGGGCATGAAACAGACCCTGAAACCAATGCCGACATTATCATCGCGCTGATTGAAGGGGGCACGCTGCTGTCCAAAGTCACCGGAAAGGACACGTATATGATGCGTTGCCTGGATCACATGGAAGGGCTGATTCGTGACATCGGGGTTACAAAATAATCTTTTTACATAACAGGAGGAAACACCATGAGCGTTTTATTTGAATCTGGCCGCATAAGCGGCATGACACTCCCCAACCGGTTTGTCCGGTCCGCCACCTGGGAAGGCATGGCAAAAGATGACGGCGCGGTGACCCCGAAACTCATCCATGCCATGACGGACCTTGCAAAAGGCGGCGTCGGGCTCATCATTTCCAGCCATGCTTTTGTAAGCCCCGAAGGTCAGGCCGGACCCTGGCAGCTCGGGATTTACAAGGATGAGCTGAAAAAAGGGTTAAAAGAAATGACCGATGCGGTGCACGGTGCTGGCGGAAAAATCGTGGCCCAGCTCGCCCATGCCGGACATTTTGCAGCCAGCACCCTGACCGGGCAGCCGCCCCATGTGGTTTCCGGCTTTGAAGGTCTTGCCAAATCGCCGCGTCATGAGCTGACGAAAACCGATATAGAAGCGCTTGTCAGCCGATTCGCCGCCGCCGCGGGCCGGGCGAAAGCCGCCGGTTTTGACGGGGTGCAAATCCATTCGGGCCATGGATACCTGCTCAGCCAGTTCCTGTCTCCGGCATACAACCGGAGGCCGGATGAATACGGCGGTGCTATTGAAAACCGGGCGCGGATTCATCTGGAAATACTTTCCGCCATCCGGAAAACCGTGGGCAAGGATTATCCGGCACTCATTAAAATCAACAGCGAGGATTGCATTGAAAACGGACTGACCCGTGATGATTCGCTCGCCGCCTGCAAACTGCTGGCGGAAGCGGGTCTGGACGCGGTGGAGCTTTCCGGCGGCACCTTGACCTCCGGCAAGTTGTCCCCCAGCCGGTCCGGCATCAAATCCGAAGACAAGGAAGCCTATTTTCAGGATGCTGCAAGGGCTTTAAAAAAGGAAATCGCCATTCCGGTGATTCTGGTGGGCGGTATGCGGTCCCTGAATGTGGCCGAGAATCTGGTTGCCACCGGGGTGGCGGACTTTCTTTCCATGAGCCGCCCGTTCATCCGGGAACCCAATCTCATCAACCGCTGGAAATCCGGAGATCTTCGCCCTGCCCTGTGCAAATCCGACAACCTGTGTTTTGGGCCCGCCATGGAAGGCAAAGGCATTTATTGCGTGGTTGAAGAGCAGGAACGGAAAAAACTGAATAGTCTATAGCCTACAGGCTAAACAACCTAATATTATTAAGGAGAACCATCCATGACCACCGGCATCTATCGCCAGCTCCAGGAACGGCTCGACAAATTTTCCGTGGGCTTTCCGGCCACGGAATCCGGCATTGAAATCAAAATTTTAGAGTCCCTTTTTTCCGAAAAAGATGCGGCCATGTTCCTGAATCTGTCGCCGATTCTGGAACCGCCTGACGCCATTGCCGCCCGCTTAGGCCAGCCCGTCCCCGAAACCGCCGCCTATCTTGAGGGCATGGCGGAGCGCGGCCTTATTTTCCGGCTCAAAAAAAATGATGCCGCCAAATTCGGGGCCATTCCCTTTGTGCACGGCGTTTTCGAATTTCAGGTCAAGCGCCTGGACAAAGATTTCGCCCGGATGGTGGAGGAATATTTTGAATCCGGATTTTATCATTCCATGGCGAAAAACGCGGAGGGATTTCTCCGCACCATCCCTATTCAGCACTCCCTCGACACAACCCAGCAGATTGCCGCCTATGACGACGCCTGCGCCATCCTGAAAAACCAGAAGCTCATCGTGGTGACCGACTGCATCTGCCGGAAACAGAAACAGACCGTGGACAAGGGCTGCGGCAAACTCATGGAAGCGTGCTTCATGTTCGGATCCATGGCACAGTATTACCTGGACCGCAAAATCGGGCGTCAGGTGGGCGCGGATGAAGCCATCGGGATCGTGCAGAAAGCCCATGAAGCCGGTCTCGTGACTCAGCCCGCCACGGCCCAGAATCCAGGGGGCATGTGCAACTGCTGCGGCGACTGCTGCGGGGTGCTCCGGTCCCTCAACGAATATCCGAAACCCGCGGAAATGGTGTTCACCAATCATTACGCGATGATCGATCAGGACACCTGCATCGGATGCGAGGCCTGTCTGGACCGCTGCCAGATGCATGCGCTTTCCATGAACAGCGACAATCAGGCGGAAGTGAACCGGGACCGGTGCATCGGCTGCGGGTTGTGCGTCACCACCTGCCCGTCAGAATCCATCCGCCTGGAGTTAAAGCCCGAGGATGCGCGCCGCGTTCCGCCGGTCACCAGCGGCGAACAGATGATGAATTTGGCGATCAAACGGGGAATTACGTTTTGATATAGGTTTGGGATGAAGGCAAGAAGCGAATGGCAAAAGATCGCCTCCGGACTCACGATATGAAACTGATAAAGATATCGGAAGACAAGGCCGAATACAGTGTATCAGGGGGTCAGAACGACCAGACGTTTTCTTTTTATGTGCTTTTTGTAAAAGATACGAACGGCATCTGGCAGATTCGCTTTTTTTAATGGGCGCAGGGGGCTTTTATGAAGGCAAAAGCAAGTGCTTTGGTGTTGGTCACGCCTGTTTGTTTAGTGGCAACTGGCTGCGGGATGAAAGTGATGACCAAGGGGCACGTGGTGAATGCCGTGACCGGCCAGCCGGTCGCGGGAGCAGCAGTCGCCATTTATTGGGTTCATAAAAAAATCGGCGTTCCCGGATTGCCTACGCCTGAAGACATTTTAGGAACCACGGAAACACTCACCGGTGCCCGGGGGGACTTCACCATCCCCCGTTATCTCGGCTCCCGCCGCAGACATTTTATGGGAGTATATAAAGAAGGATATATTTGCTGGAGCAGCGAGACCACCTTCAATCCCCGAGGCAAAATTTACGAAGAAATCTTTCAGAAACGTGGCCACAGTGTTGGGGGCGGCATGGTGATCCAACTACAACCCATGCCGGCCGATATCCCATCCGAGATGCGTGAGCAGCATGCTAATTTTACAGTTGATGTTCTGTTGCGTTTGTGGACACCAGGCAACGGTCCTTTTGATGAGGCGGTTCGGCATGAAGAAGAACTTCATAGACAAATTTTGAGAAGAAACGACAAGGAAAAATAACATGCGATCCTTTTATTTATCATTGATTTTATGTATACTTTTTTCCCCACCGGCAAAGGATAGAAATAATTTTATGAAAAACCAGGGAGGTTTTCATGGGCCAGTGGCATAAAACCGGATGTGTGTTGTGCGCCCAGAACTGCGGGCTTGAAATTTTGGTGGAGGACAACCGCATGGTCCGGGTCAGACCGGACAAGTCGAATCCCAGGAGCGAGGGCTATGCCTGCCGCAAGGGACTGAACGTGATTTATCACC
>DAIEHU010000258.1 GCA_027353395.1 Desulfobacteraceae bacterium | reverse complement strand
TATAATATGGTTGTAAGATGGCTGGTCTGGATTTTATTTGCGTAATAGCATTTGGTATCGTATGAACGGGGGAAAAAATCAATGCTGTTTTTTTAACTTTTTTTCATGAATTATCCCTATGAATATACTCGAAATTTTAATGATCGCGGTGGGTCTGGCCATGGATGCATTCGCCGTGTCCATCGCCGCCGGCACCTCGGGACGGCTTTCCGGGAAACGGGCCGCGTTCCGGCTGTCGTTTCACTTCGGGCTGTTTCAGGCCATGATGCCGCTGGCCGGCTGGTACGCGGGAAGCCGCATCGCGCATCTGATATCGGCGTTCGATCACTGGGTGGCGTTCGGCCTGCTTCTGATCGTGGGCGGGCGGATGATCATGGCGTCATTACGGTCAGAGACGGAGGCGTTTGACAAGGATCCGTCCAGGGGACTGAGCCTGGTGATTCTGTCCGTGGCCACCAGCATCGACGCCCTGGCCGTGGGCTTAAGTCTTGCCATGATCAATATCAGCATCTGGCAGCCCTGCGTTATAATCGGCGCCATCACAGCCATTCTTTCGGCCGTGGGCATCCGCGCCGGAAAATATTTCGGGAAAAAACTCGGCCCCCGGATGGAACTTATCGGCGGCGTGCTCCTGATTCTCATCGGCATGAAGATACTGGCAAGTCATCTGACGGCATGAATATGGCCAGGCGAAGGTTCATGAACTCGGCGGATTGCCGCCCGCGATCAATTGCAAAGGCCGCACGGAGGAAGGGCACGCCATCAACCGGCAACCGGCCAAAATGCAACCCAAGACGCAAAATTAAATATCAAAATCAATATCTTGAATCCGGCCATCACCGGATAATGAATGGCGTCGAACTGCTCCAGGCGTGACTTGAACCCGTTGCTGTGCAATGCGAAATCCAGTCATGGGCAAAGGCGAACACCAGAAACCATACCAGAAGAACGCCGTAATTGATGATGGCGCACCGCATGAACACATCACGAAGCGATTCAAGTGTCATACCGGTCCTCCTTTATCAATGGGTTCCGGGCCGATGCGTTTATTTCCAGAAATCAGCCCCTGGATTTATTCCCGCGGGCTGCTTCGCCTGCCTGCCCGGATCCCGCGGCAAATGCGAAGGATCGGGAACCCGCAGCACTTCTTTGGTAAGATCAATCACCATATCCTGAGATGAACTGGAGGCTCTGGTTTCCGGGACAATGATCTCACGGGTTTTTCCATCCGGGCCAACCAGCGGGACCAATCCGGGATATGGCAGATCCAGCATTTTCAAACAAATTTTATAACATCCGCCTGGCGTCAGCCCTTCAATTTTATCAAAAGAAAAAGAACCGAAATCCGGAAACACCGTGCTAGGCAGCCCGGACGGGGGCACCAGCCTTCTCAATGCGTCCAGATAAAATGTTTGACCGGCCGGGACAACCGGTTGAAGCGGTCTGCCCTGCTTGTCCACGGGTATTTTGATATTTCCAGTTATTTCACAAGGATATAATTGCAAAAACGTTTCATTGACAACATAAGCCCCAATGTCATCAATATTTGAAATAAAGCCCCTGATCGTAACCGTCG
Organism: Desulfobacteraceae bacterium; assembly: GCA_027353395.1. Lineage (GTDB taxonomy): Bacteria > Desulfobacterota > Desulfobacteria > Desulfobacterales > Desulfosalsimonadaceae > SURF-3. The sequence continues at coordinate 2,535 of DAIEHU010000258.1, read as the reverse complement.
CAGGGTTTGCGCCGGCAGGTTTGGGAGTATCCCCGGCGACCACCGGCGACGGAATCCCAAAACCCATCAAAAAAATGAAAATTCCGATAAAAATCAGATCCATTCGCCAGTCAAGTTTTTTTACAGCAAGGCTCGTGCAGGTCTTCATTGATCTCCTCGGGGTTTTTCGAAAAAATTAACTGTCTTCCATCTTTTTGTGCAGCCGGATGGGTTCGGCCTGTTTTTTGCGCATCCGCAGGTTGAGCATCTCCACCGCCACGGAAAAGGCCATGGCAAAATAAATATATCCTTTGGGCACATGCACGTCAAACCCTTCCGCCATCAAGGCGACGCCCACAAGAATCAAAAACGATAACGCAAGAATTTTAATGGTCGGGTGGGCTTCCACAAAATCGCCGATGGGTTTTGCGGCAAACAGCATGACTCCCACCGCAAGCATAATCGCGACCGCCATGATGGACACGTGCTGGGCCAGCCCCACCGCGGTGATGACGGAATCCAAGGAAAACACCACATCCAGAAACGTGATCTGGATCAAAACCGCACCCACGCCGGCGGCAACCGGCGGCTGGCCGGCTTCAGCGGCCCCCTCCAGGCTGAAATGAATCTCATGGGTGGCCTTGGCCAGCAAAAACAGGCCGCCGCCGATGAGTATCACATCCCGCCCAGAAATTTCCTGCCCCAGAACCGCAAACCAGGGGGCCGTCAACCCCGCCACCCAGGCGATGGAAAACAGGAGGCATAGGCGGCTGATCATGGCAAGGGCAATCCCGGTGCTTCTGGCGAATCCCCGCTGTTTTTCCGGCACACGGCCCACCAGTATGGAAATAAAAATAATATTGTCGACGCCCAGAACAATTTCAAGGGCGGTCAGCGTGCCCAGTGCAATCCATGCCTCGGGGCTGGTAATCCATTCAAACATGATGATCCGAAGCGATTCCTTTCTCTATATTCTCAGTTTTTACCGTTTTGAAGAACGGCAGGCAAAGGGGCAACAAAATAGCCATTCTCTTCTTTTTCAATTGTCATGCTAAACTCCATGCCCGGATGGGCATAACGAAGGATGGAAATAAGGACTTAACTGTTTTTTTCTGCGCCTCCGCGCCCCTGCGCGAGATATGTTTTTTCTCCCGCGGAGACGCTGGACCGCAGCGGGGGGCTTGGTTTGCATTATTTTCCAGTCTCTGGCAGGAATGCAACCGTCAACAAAGCTTGTCATAGATACAACCATTGGATTAAATATTAATTTTTTATTTTCACATAAAATACCACAGAGAACACGGAGCGCACGGAGTAAAATTATTATAAACAACCTCAATCTCTGCGTCCTCTGTGCTCTCCGTGGTTAAAAAAAGTCCTTTTCCATATAAAACTCCAGATTTCCCGCGGAAAGGAAAAAGATTCTGGATACCGCGGGCTGTCTATTGGCTATGACGGCCGCAGATTCTTCACGACCTCCCGGATACGGGAATCCGGGTCATCGGCCAGGGCCATCAAAAGCGGCCTGACGCGCGGGTCCGGAATCTGTGACACGGCGTACAAAGCCGCAATCCGGACCGGCACATCGGTCTTTTTCTGGAAAAACAGCCGCCGCCGAGGCAGAAGAATATTTTCAAGCGTCGTCACAAATGCGGGGTCCGCGATCTGTCCCATGGTCCGGCAGACCGCCACCAGCAACTCCTTGGCATCGGTCTGCTCCCCGATCTGAATCAGGGTGTCCACGGCCTGGCGCGCTTTAAGGTTTCCCAGAGAACCAATAGCGGAAATCGCCATATCCGCATCTTCTCCCTGGGCCAGTTCAATCATCAGTTCAATCACATGGGGCGTGTTCAACCGCTCCGCCAGACGGAACGCCGAACGGCGGACCACATCGGAAGGGTCTGACAGGGTATCGGCCAGCTCCGCCATCACATCCGGCGTCACCGCGTCGATCACGTCCACCAGACGGGCGCGGTATTCCGGCCGGCTTTCGCCCATGAGCGCACGCTTGAGCGCATCAATCGCCGCGGATCCCTGATTTTTAATGAGTTCCCCGATCATCTGCCGGACCCTCAGGCTGCTTTCCCGTTTCAGGGTGTCGATAAGCTCGGGCACAATTCCCTGCCCCAGCACGCTTAAAAGCTGAAATGCCTCCTGACGGCGCTGCCGGTCTTCGGATTTGAAATCTTCAATAATCACCTCGACAAACCGGGCATCCAGGGGTTTATCCAAAAGGCCATCCCCCGTCGCATCCGCCATATGCCTGACCTGATCAAACACCCACGAGGCCGGCGTATAGTCGCCGAACAGAATCAATCCCTCCGCGCAGCGGTACAGCAAACCGGATGCCCGGCGATTGCTATCCGGATGCGCCTCCCCCTCGAACAACGGCATTGCATGGGACAGTATGAAATTCAGATAAGATGCGCCGGGCCGCCAGTCAGCGGGGTGCAATATGGCTTCAAAGACATCCAGCAAATCCTTTTTACCGGCTGGACCGGATGCCTTGTACCTGTCGCACACCTGCGCCAGCAGCGCTTCAGCGCCGCTCATATC
>DAIEHU010000257.1 GCA_027353395.1 Desulfobacteraceae bacterium | reverse complement strand
ACGCCGCGGAACTGACGCTCGCAACATTCAAGGGCGCGCTGGCGTTACTGGAAAGCCAGAATATCTCCCCCGAGGCGCTAAGACAGAAAGTCACCTCTCCGGGGGGCACCACCGAAGCGGCGATTCGTGTGCTGGAAAGCCGAATGGTAAAACAGGCGTTTTCCGATGCCATTTCGGCTGCGGCCGAGCGGTCGAAGGAACTCAGCAAATAGAAGCTGAATCCAAACCGGCAATTTTTCCAATTCCCGTGTTGGACGGATTTTTTTTTGCTATTCTGATTTGATTAAATAAATTCCATTGCTATATTTGAACTTATGTTTACACAAACCATCTCATATTCCGCCGCATTTTTGGCCGGGCTCCTTTCCTTTCTGTCTCCGTGCGTACTTCCCCTGATTCCGGCCTATTTTACATTTATCACCGGATTCTCCCTGGAGGAGATGTTCCGGAAGGACTCTCCGGCTATCCGGAAAAAGATCTTTTTATCCACCCTTTCCTTTGTCTGTGGATTTTCGGTTGTTTTTATACTCATGGGAGCCGGGGTTTCTTTTTTTAGTGCAAAAATCGAAACATCTCTGTTTGTACTCACGGATGCCAAGGGGATAGAACATACACTTGGATTCTCCGTTCGAGATGGGATACGCATTATCGGCGGCTTGATTATCATTCTGCTCGGTGCCCACATGACCGGATGGATCCGGTTCAAACGTCTGGACGTTGAAAAACGCATCCATATTCAAAAAAGACCCCTTCATTTTATGGGAACTTTTCTTGTGGGCATGGCGTTTGCCGTGGGGTGGAGCCCCTGCATCGGGCCGCTCCTGGGTTCCATCCTCATCATCGCCGGAAGCAAGGAAACCATCTGGCAGGGCGTCGGGCTCTTATCCACTTACGCCGCCGGTCTGGCCCTGCCGTTTATGCTGATCTCCCTGTTTATCAATTTTCTTCTTGAATTTTTGCGCCGCGCATCCCGGGCCATGAAATATATCAATCTGGCCGCCGGCATCCTGCTGATCGTGGTCGGCATATTTCTACTGACCGACAGTTTTACCATGCTTAATTCTCTCTTTACGTTTTCCCATTAATTTCCAAACGCATTACAAGGATCATGATGATGTCTATTCAAAAATCAACCCTCTCTTTTATGGCGGCTTTGTTTTTCGCGATCACCTTTTATTCGGTTTCCCATGCCGCTGATCAAGCGGGCGCCGCGACGGACAAATCCGCGCCATCCACCGTCGCCGCCGCCAATCAGCCCATTCACTGGCAGACTTATGCATCCGGCATGAAAGCCATTAAAGACGGAAAGAAAAAAGGATTTCTGCATTTTTATACAGACTGGTGTCACTTTTGTAAAAAAATGAGCCAGGAAACGTTTACCGACCCCAAAATTATTGCCTATCTCAATGAAAATTTTGTGAATATTCGTTTGAATGCCGACCAGGAAAGAGACGTGGCCCAGAAATACGGGGTATCCCCGGTTCCGGACAACTGGTTTATCGGCGACGACGGTAATCCGCTGTCACATTTTCCCGGATATATCCCCCCGGAAAGGCTGCTGGCAATGTTGCAGTTTCTTCATACCGACAGCTATAAAACCATGAAATTCTCTGACTTTATCCAGCAGCAGGAAAAAGCGGCCGCAAAATAGAAAACATATATACGTTTTGGTTTATTTTTGATTGCCATGTTACCGGAATTAAACGCTCTGTTTTTAACCCGACTGCTCGGCGCCGCGGATATTCCGGCGGCTGAAGCAGTAAAGCCCGGGGATTGCACCAGCGTATTCCTTCTGCTGTACAATAAATCGGATGCCCCATTTATTCTGGCCATATTAAAGGCGGACACCCCCGGTTATGCCTGGAGCAATCAGGTGGCCCTGCCCGGCGGCCATGTGGATGCGTCCGACCCCAGCCCGCTGGAAGCGGCGTACCGGGAACTTCACGAGGAGCTGGGCATCCGCCGCGGCCAGGTACGGCTTATCGGCTCAATGGGGCACTTTCAGACCATTCAGCATAAGGATATCGAAGTATTTATGGGCATTTGGGATGGCCGGATGGAAAGCGTCACCTATGACCCGCGGGAAATCGCAAAAGTCCTTGAACTTCCGGTTGGCCAGTTTTTAAAAACCCATCTGTCAAACCATTTTCAGGGGCGCATTCCCGGCGTCATGGAATTGCTGTACCCATTCAATGAGTTAATGGTCTGGGGCGTCACCGCCCGAATCCTGCATTATTTTTTCGAACTGCTTTTATCAGAAACCGGATAAAAAGTGATTTGAGGTGTTTATTCCAATTCCAAATCAAAGATGATATCAAGGCGGTGAGGATTGAGGCGACGGAGGCATACAGTTAGTACGTTGAGGAGCCGAGGACGAGCCAACGAAGATAGCGCTATGTTTGGGATTGGAATTACACAGACGCTCAGCCATTCCTTGCTTCCAGGTCTTCCCACCGGGCATAGGCGGTTTCCAGACTGGTTTCCAGTTCCTGTTGGCGGGCCGACATCCGGGAAACGGTCTGGGCGTCTGTTTTATAGAAATCAGGGGCCGACATCTGATCAAAAAGCCCGGCCAGTTCTTTTTCCATGGCTTCGATCTGCTGGGGAAGCGCGGCAAGTTCCCGTTTTTCCATGTAACCCATCTTGCCGCCGCCCGATACCGGGACGGATTTTGATTTCTCCTTTGGTTTTTCCGGCCGTTTTTTCGGAATCTCCAGGGGCTTTCGCTGCCGCAGCCAGTCGTCATATCCCCCGATATATTCCCTAATTGCGCCGTCGCCCTCAAACACCAGGGTGCTGGTCACCACATTGTTGAGAAACGCCCGGTCGTGGCTCACCAGCAGAAGTGTGCCGGTATAATCGAGAAGAAGCTCTTCCAGCAGTTCCAGGGTCTGGACATCCAGATCATTGGTGGGCTCGTCCATGACCAGCACATTGGAAGGCCGGGTGAAGAGGCGGGCAAGCAGGAGCCGGTTGCGCTCCCCGCCGGAAAGGGTTTTCAAGGGACTGCGCGCACGGTCCGGGGTAAACAGGAAGTCCTTGAGATATCCGATGACATGCCGACGGCGGCCGTTGATCGTAAGATATTCATTGCCGTTTGAGATATTGTCCTGAACGCTTTTATCCTCGTCCAGTTGTTCGCGGGTCTGGTCAAAATAGGCGATTTCAAGATTGACCCCGTGCCGGACGGTCCCGGCATCCGGTACAAGGTGTTTCAGCATCAGACCCAGCAGGGTGGTTTTGCCGCTGCCGTTGGGCCCAATGATTCCCAGCCGGTCGCCCCGCATCACCATGGCGTTGAAATCCCGCACCACCGGTTTCCCGTCCCAGGCAAAAGACACGCCGGTGGCCTCCAGTACCAGCTTGCCGGTGCGCTCGGCTTCCTGAAGTTCCATTTTGGCGCTGCCTGCCCGGGCCCGCCGGTTCCGGCGTTCCTGCCGCAATTGCATGAGCGCCCGCACCCGGCCTTCGTTGCGCGTGCGACGGGCCTTAACTCCCTGCCTGATCCACACCTCTTCAATGGCCAGCTTTTTGTCAAACTGATGGTTCTGGTCCGCTTCCACGCCCACCAGCTCGGCTTTACGTTCCAGATAGGCCGCGTAACCGCAATCCCAGGATAAAATCCTGCCGGTATCGATCTCGATGATCCGGGTGGCGATTTTTTCTAAAAAAGCCCGGTCATGGGTTACAAATAAAAGGGTTCCGGCAAACTTTGATAAAAGCGACTCCATCAGGTCGATGGACGGAATGTCCATGTGGTTGGTGGGCTCGTCCAGAAGCAGCACGTCAGGTGCGCAGGCCAGGGCTCTGGCCAGAAGGGCCCGGCGCTTCATGCCCGCGGAAAGGGTTTCAAACATTAATTCCGGTGAAAGTTGAAGCTGGGTCAGGATTTTGGCGACATGGGCCAGGCGACGCCAGGTGTCTTCATCACCGGCTTCATGCCCGCCTCCGGAAGGGATCGCCCCGGCAGTTTCAAGACCGCTGACAGCGATGTCATGGATGGTTCCGGTCAGGTCAGACGGAATTTCCTGAGGGAGCGAGGCGATCCGGATACCGGGCTGGCGATAGACTTCACCCTGATCCGGAACCACATCCCCCTGAATGACATGCAGCAGCGTGGTTTTGCCT
>DAIEHU010000256.1 GCA_027353395.1 Desulfobacteraceae bacterium | reverse complement strand
TAAGGACTGGGCGTTTTCCCGCCGGTTTGAAAAAATCGAAATCATTGAGCCCTCCATACCGGATACAGTTGAAATTTTGAAAGGGCTGAAATCCTGTTATGAGGAACATCATCAGATCAGGTATTCCGACAAGGCGTTGCTCGCCGCCGCCGAGCTTTCGGCCAAATATATCAACGAGCGGTTTCTGCCGGACAAGGCCATTGATGTGATGGATGAGGCCGGCGTCCTGCTGAAGCTCTCCCGTTCCGGAAAGCGGAAGACCGTTTCTCCGTCCGATATTGAGAAGGTGGTGTCTAAAATCGCCAGAATCCCCACCCGGAGCGTCACGGCTACTGACCGCGCCAATCTGGAGCATTTAACGGAGCGCCTGAAACAGAAAATTTTCGGCCAGGATGACGCCATTGAATCACTGGTGGCGGCCATCCGTCGTTCCCGAGCCGGGCTTTCCGCTCCCCAGCGGCCCATCGGATCCTTTTTATTTATCGGCCCCACGGGCGTGGGAAAAACCGAAGTGGCGAAACAACTGGCCATTCATCTGGGGGTTGAGTTTCTGCGATTTGACATGAGCGAATACATGGAAAAACATGCGGTATCGCGTCTGATCGGGGCACCGCCGGGATATATCGGTTTTGATCAGGGGGGGCTTCTCACGGATCAGATACGGAAACACCCATACAGTGTGCTGCTTTTGGATGAAATCGAAAAAGCCCATATGGATATGTACAGCATTCTGCTCCAGGTCATGGACCATGCGGCTTTGACCGATAATAACGGGATAAAAGCGGATTTCAGAAATATTATTCTGATCATGACCTCCAACGCCGGGGCCCGCGAAATGGTCAGCGCCAGCATCGGATTTGGCGGAGATGCCACCGTTGATCCGGCGGCCAAAAGCAAAAAAGCCATTGATCAGTTTTTCAGCCCGGAATTCAGGAACCGTCTGGATGACATTATCACTTTCAGATCCCTGAACCTGAAAATCATGGAGCAGGTGGTGGACAAACTGATCCTTGAAATGAAACCCCAGCTGGCGGCCAAAAATGTAACGCTGCGGCTTTCGGGGGATGCCCGGCGATGGCTTGCCAAAAACGGCTTTGATCCCCATTTCGGCGCGCGTCCTTTGGATCGGCTGATCCAGAAGGAGATCAAAGACGTTCTTACCTCACAGATTCTTTTCGGGAACCTTACGGGCGGCGGCGCTGTTTCCGTCAAGGTAAAAGAAAATCGACTGACGTTCTCCTATTCCTGAATTTCTGATGCCGGTATTCCGCCTGTCTGAACGAATTTCTTTCCCTCCGCCTCATTTCGCCGAATCCGAGGGCTTGCTGGCCGTGGGCGGGGATTTAAGTGAAGCGCGCATTCTACTGGCCTATCAAATGGGCATTTTCCCCTGGTTTTCGGATGATGACCCCATCCTGTGGTGGTCTCCGGATCCCCGGCTGGTGCTTTATCCATCTGATATCCGGGTTCCCCGGCGACTGAAGCGGACCATCCGCCAGCGCTATTTTCACGTTACCTGCGATACATCATTTGATCAGGTGATTAATGGCTGCGCGCAGGTGCGGCTTTCCAATCATGAGAAAACATGGATTGTGGATGAAATGATCGCCGCTTATTGCCGTCTGTTTGCATCCGGTTACGCACATTCCATCGAAGTCTGGTGTGAGGGGCAATTGGCCGGAGGTTTATATGGCATTTCTCTGGGAGGCAGTTTTTTCGGGGAGTCCATGTTCTCAAAGGTTTCAGATGCCTCTAAAGTCGCTCTTGCGGCATTGTGCCGCTATTCGCAGGCGTTGTCCTTTGATATGGTGGATTGTCAGATGCCTACGGATCATTTGATGCGCATGGGGGCTGTTAAGATATCCCGGATGCGGTTTTTAAGGGAGTTGCACGCTTCCTTAAAACGGCCGACATTTCAGGGAAGCTGGCGGGCATCGTTTGAAAACGTTTTTCAGGATCTGAAGAAGGCGTGAAATAAATCGGGCCATATATGAAATTAATTGTTCAAATTCCCTGCTTTAATGAGGAACATACCCTTCCGCAAACCGTGGCGGACATTCCCCGGCATATCGATGGGGTGGACGCCGTGGAAATTCTGATTGTTGATGACGGCAGTACGGATCGGACGGCGGCTGTAGCGCGGGAGATCGGCGTGGATCATATTGTCAGCCACAGCCGTAACAGGGGCCTTGCCTTGTCTTTTATGACCGGTGTCGAGGCCTGTCTGCAACTGGGCGCGGATATCATCGTCAATACGGATGGGGATAACCAGTATTGCGGGGCGGATATCCCTGCGCTGATCCGGCCGGTTTTGGAGAAAAAGGCCGATATGGTGATCGGAGACCGGAAAACAGATACCATTGAACATTTCAGCTTTGTTAAGAAAAAACTTCAGAAGGCCGGAAGCATGATGGTCCGGCTTCTGTCTCAGACCCGGGTGCCTGATGCGGTGAGCGGGTTCAGGGCGTTTTCCAGGGACGCGGCCATGCAGATCAATATCGTATCCCGCTATTCCTATACCGTGGAGACCGTGATTCAGGCCGGCAACAAATCTCTCGCCATTACCAGCGTCCCGGTGCGAACCAACTCTAAAACACGGGAATCCAGGCTCTTTAAGAGCATCCCGAATTTTATGTTTTATCAGGTCAGCACCATGGTGCGCATGTACGCTATGTTCCGGCCCCTCAAGGTGTTTTTCATCATCGGCGGCATCTGTCTCCTGACCGGGTTGATCCCGTCGGCCCGTTTTCTTTTTTTCTATCTGGCGGATAAGGGAGAAGGGCATGTTCAATCTTTGATCATGGCGGCTGTTTTGTTTATCGTTGGGTTTCAGGTGCTCGTGCTGGGGCTTTTGGGGGATTTGATATCGCATAACCGCAAATTGCTTGAAGAAACCCTTTTGCGGGTCCGGCGCATGGAACTGGAAAAAGACAAGGTTGACAAATAAAGATGTTTGCGGATGTCGAAATTTTTATGGGAATGATCCGGAAATGAAAAGCATACTTGCGGGCAAACATATCGTGCTGGGGGTCTGCGGCGGCATCGCGGCCTATAAGAGCGTTGAACTGCTGCGGTTGCTGCAGAAAGCGGGCGCCGACGTGAAGGTGATCATGACCGCTAACGCGGAAAATTTTGTCGGTTCCATGACCTTTGAGGCCATTTCCGGTCATCCGGTGTTTCTGGGCATGTATGGCAACCATCAGGACGCTGAAATGCGCCATATTACTTGGGCCGAGACCGCGGACGCGGTGGTGATTGCGCCAGCCACCGCCAATATCATTGCTAAATTCGCCTGCGGCATTGCCGATGACGCGCTGACCACCTTCATGCTGGCGGCCACGGCTCCCAAAATACTGTGTCCGTCCATGAATACCCATATGTATGAAAACCGGGCCGTGCAGCGGAATCTGGACTCCCTGGAGGGCGACGGGTTTATTCTTGTTGAGCCAGGCGAAGGCGAGCTTGCCTGCGGGGCCATTGGCGCGGGCCGTCTTCCGGAACCGGCGTTTATCGTCGACCGGATGGCGGAATGTTTTTATCCCAAGGATTTGAAAGGCAAAAAGGTAATGGTGACCGCCGGGCCCACCCGGGAACCCATTGATCCGGTTCGATTTGTCAGCAATCCGTCTTCAGGGAAGATGGGATATGCCCTGGCGCAAGCCGCCGCCGCGAGAGGTGCGGAAGTCCTGTTGATTTCCGGTCCCACGGCACTTTCTTGCCCGTTTGGCGTCCATCGAATTGACGTTGTCACTGCGGGCGAAATGGCGGATGTTGTATTTAAATATTCGGATACGATGGATATCATCGTCAAGGTGGCTGCGGTGTCAGACTATGCCCCGTCTGAAACATCCGCCCATAAAATCAAAAAAGGGCAGGACGCCATCTCCATCCCCATGAAAAAAACCGTGGATATCCTCTCAGAGCTTGGCCGTCGCAAAACCCGTCAGATTCTTGTGGGATTCGCGGCGGAAACCCGTGATCTGGAAACTTATGCGATCGCAAAATTAAAGCAGAAAAATCTGGATCTGATTGCGGGCAATCTGGTGGGGGATGGATCAACCGGGTTTAATTCGGATAATAGTAGGATCAAGCTGTTCTATCGTGATGGAAGCGTTGAAGACCTGCCGGTGAT
>DAIEHU010000255.1 GCA_027353395.1 Desulfobacteraceae bacterium | reverse complement strand
CTGCTGTTGTATCATGTGGATGGCGTCAAAGCCGAACGGCTGCTTTTTATGGGAATGGGAAAAGTTGAGATCCTAAACCCGGAAGCGTTTCGCATCATGGCTGGAAAAGGTGTGAAAAAAGGGATCGGACATGAGCTTTCGGATATGACGATCTGCGTTCCTACCGTTGAATTGGGTGGCCTGGAACCTGAAAAGCTCATGACAGCCCTCTTGGAGGGGGCCTGTCTGGGCAATCATATTTTTGATGCATATAAAAAAGAAAAAAGAAAAAAATCATTAAAGACCGTATCGATGTTTACTGACCCTGCGACATGCGAAGCATTGGGAAAGCTGCCTGCAAGGATGACAACCATCTGCCGCGGAACGGTACTGGCCAGGGAATGGGTCAGCATGCCGTCCAACGACAAAACGCCGGACCGGCTGGTGCGCTCCATGGTGAAAGCCGCTGAAAAGGAGGAATTGTCGTTTACCATTCTTGATGACAAGACTCTAAAGCAAAGCGGCATGGGTGCGATCATGGCTGTGGGGGCGGGCAGCCGGAGCAAGCCCCGGCTGCTGATTCTGGATTACAATCCGTATAAAAACAAGAAATCCGCAAAAAATAAACGAACAGTCGCTTTGATTGGCAAGGGCGTGACCTTTGATTCCGGGGGCATTAATCTAAAGCCCCCCGCGGCCCTGGACGAAATGAAAATGGACATGTCGGGCGCTGCTGCGGTGGCTGCGACGCTGATCACTCTGGCCCGCCTCAATCACCATTTCCGGGTGGTAGGCGTCATTCCGGTGGTGGAAAACATGCCTTCCGGCGAAGCCACACGGCCAGGGGATATTATCAGAACCCTCAGCGGCAAAACCGTGGAAATCGGCAATACCGACGCCGAAGGCCGGCTCATTCTGGCGGACGCCATGTCCTATGCCATCAAAATGTTCAAGCCGGATATGATGATCGATTTGGCGACGCTGACCGGCGCATGCATCATCGCCCTTGGGGAGAAAATTGCCGGAGTGTTTTCAAAAAATCAAAAGCTTTGCGACGACATTGTCTCATCAGGCGATATCACAGCCGAGCGCTGCTGGCCCATGCCTATGCCGGACGACTACAAAAGCCTCCTCAAAAGCGAATTCGCGGACATCAACAATATGAGCAGCACCCGGTCCGGCGGGGCCATCACTGCCGCCCTGTTTCTGTCTGAATTCGCCGAAGAAACACCCTGGGCGCATATCGATATCGCCGGTCCGGCCTATTCCAAAAAAGACGGGGATTATTGCGGCCCAGGCGGCACGGGTTTCGGGGTACGGCTGCTGGTTGATCTGATGGGGAAGATATAGGCCGTCAACTCATGACCTATCTACCTGAGCAGGTATTTAATTTTAATTTGAAATCGGGTGATATATGAATTTACCGTTTAAAAATATTCTCGTGACCGGGGCGGCCGGGTTTATCGGATTCCATTTATCCCGCCGATTGTTAAATGACGGCTGCCATGTCTTTGGGGTGGATAATTTAAATGACTATTACGACGTGAACCTGAAAAAAGAACGCTTGAAAATGCTGAAGGGAAACGAACGGTTCACGTTTTATCAGACGGATTTGAGCGATTTGAAGGCATTGACGGATATTTTCACCGCTGTTGCGCCAAAGGCAAGGGGAAAAATAGATGTGGTGGTCAATCTCGCAGCCCAGGCCGGGGTCCGCTATTCTATTGTCAATCCTCATGCCTACGTGCAATCCAATCTGGTGGGATTTGTCAATATCCTGGAATGCTGCCGCCATCACGGGGTAAAGCATTTGGTGTTCGCCTCGTCCAGTTCCGTTTACGGCGCGAACACCAATATGCCGTTTTCCGTTCACAGCAACGTTGATCACCCGGTATCGCTCTATGCGGCCACCAAAAAATCGAATGAACTTATGGCCCATACATACAGCCACCTGTATGGCCTGCCGTGTACGGGACTGCGATTTTTCACGGTCTACGGGCCATGGGGACGCCCGGACATGGCCTTGTTCCTGTTTACCAAAGCAATTTTGAACAATCAGCCCATCCAGGTATTCAACCACGGCAAAATGCGGCGGGATTTCACGTATATTGACGACATTATTGAAGGCGTGACCCGGGTCATTTTTGCTGTCCCCGAACCAGACCCCAACTGGTCGGGCAATGCGCCCGATCCAGGCACTTCATACGCGCCTTACCGGGTTTTTAATATCGGCAACAACAACCCGGTGGAATTGACAACGTTTATTGAAGCCGTTGAAACCGCACTTGGGAAAAAGGCCGAAAAGCAGCTTCTGGACATGCAGCCCGGCGATGTCGCAGAAACATACGCGAATATTGATGACCTGTATGCCGCCGTCGGGTTTAAACCGGAGACGACTATTGAACAGGGTATTGGTGCATTTATTGAGTGGTATCGGACGTATTATGGTGCGTAGAATAGGAATAACCCTTTAAAAATCATATAAGCTGCCCCATGTCCATAGAAAAGGACTTCGATATCCCCTTCATCTCGGCTCTTGCTATGCGGGAGAAGCAGATTCAGCAGAACTACCGCCCGGTAATCGCAGTGCATAAGTGGTTCGCCCGTCGACCCGGCATATTATTCCGCGGTCTTATTCTCTCGGAATACTGCGGCAGGCCGCTTCGAGAGGCTTTCTACGCTTCCAACGACCTGAAGGGGATCACCATCGCAGACCCATTCATGGGAGGGGGAACGCCGCTTATTGAGGCAAACCGTGTCGGTTGCGATGTGACCGGTTACGATATTAATCCAACCATCGCGATTCCGTGAGTGATCTCGTGGGTGACAGCCTTGAATCGGCCATAGAAGACGTTCTCAGCAATGCGGGTATCAGTTACCGGAAAACCAAACGAGCGGAACGTATCCCTGGTTTTGACCAGACACCCGATTTTATCATTCCGAGCGAGTTCAATCCCCAGATCATCATTGAGGCCAAGATCACCGAGGACGATGGAACCGCTCGCGACAAGGCGACTCGAATTCAGCATCTGGGGGAAATGAGCATGTCCGGTCAGTTTCAGGGTACTCCTAAATATGAAGTCATCGCCTGTATTGCCAGGCGTGGGTTCGGTGTGCGGCGGGAAGATATGAAGAAAATGCTTTTGGCGACGAGGGGCAAGGTGTTTACCCTTCAAAATCTCGATCAATTAGTGGCCTGCACAAGACTTCGAGAATTCATGACAAGGTAAAAACGGGATACCATATGAATCAGGTCAGCCCATTCGCAATCAAAGGTATGAATTTCCCGAGAATCAACCAGATCGCCATCCTCGCAAAGGACATTTCAAAATCCGCCGCGCATTACTCGAAACTTTTAGGCATCGGTCCGTGGTTCCGCTCCAAAACCGTCCGGCGTGATCTCGTTTTTCGGGATAAGCCCATCGCCCTTGATCTGGATCTGGCGATCGCCTTCCGGGGAGGGATGGGATACGAGCTTATCCAGGTCAGGGGCGGCGATGAGTGCATTTATTCTGAAATGCCCAGAAAAAATGGCGGCGGCATCCATCATTTGGGGGCCGTTGTCTGGGATTCCGACGGCAAGCTCGCCAAAGTCCGGGGATCGGTGTGATCCAGCCCGGAACCATAACGACCAAGGGTGCAGCCGTTACGCGCCATGCCTATCTGGACACGATCGAACAGTGCGGGATCATCACCGAGTGGATCGGAACGAAACTCATGGGCATTCACGTGCCCCAGAACAGGCTCATGATGAGCATCGGCCGGGTCACCGGAGATGTGGAGATGTGGAGATGCTGCGCGTATAAATGAACACGATCATAAAAAAACTGGCTAACCAGACTGTTTACTACGGATTAAGCAGCATTGTGGGCCGGATTATCAATTTTTTCCTGGTGCCCCTTTACGTGAGGATATTCACGGAAGGGCAATACGGGATTTACACCAATATCTATGCTTATTTCACCTTTCTCAATATCCTTTACACCTACGGAATGGAAACGACCTATTTCCGTTTTGTCAATAAGGAAGGCGATTCCAGGAGAGTATTCAGCACGACAACCGCGTCCCTGACCCTCACCAGCCTGGCGTTTTCCCTGTTTATCTACCTGGGAAGAAACGGGTTCACCGCCGCCATGGGGTATGCCGGGCATACTGAATATGCGATATGGATTCTCATTATCCTTGCCCTGGACACCCTG
>DAIEHU010000254.1 GCA_027353395.1 Desulfobacteraceae bacterium | reverse complement strand
GGCCTGGACCTGTCTTTTGCAAGCACGTTTACGGAAGTGAAGGATAAAACCACCCACGAGGAGATCAAGGATATTCCCACGGAACAGTATCAGGCATCCGCGGCCTATACATGGCGATGGATGACCCATTCCATCTTAGGAAAATACACGGACTATAACTCCACCTACCCGGAAACCAGGGACAAAAAATTCGTATTTGACTATCTGTTCAAGGCCCGGCTGCCGAAAGTCAAATACCTGGACCGGTCCGAACTTTTTTGCGCCGTCTACAACCTGTTCAACACCAACACCGTCTACCGGAGCGTCTGGCCCCAGCCGGACCGATGGATGGAGGCGGGGATTCAGTTCTCTCTTTAATTTGAACGGAATGAATGGCAATGGGTTCTCCGGTAAAGAAAAAACTGTTTTATCAAACCCTGGCGTTTATTCTGCCCCTTTTGATTTTCTCCGTTATTCTCACCACTGTCGCTCTGTCCCTGGCGAACAACCGGTTTTTTCAAAAAACCATTCTTCGGGATTACGCCGATATCATCAAAACCGCTGCCGGCAGCATTTCCCTGTTCCTCGGAAATTCCCGGACGGACCTGGAAAGTTTGGCCCTGGTCATGACCTCCCTGAAACTCGATCCCTGGCAGAAAGGCATCGCCCTCACCAGTTTTCTTCATCAAAACCCCCGGTTTTCAGCCATCGACCTGATCTCCCCCCAGGGCAACATCATCACCTCCCCGGAACCAGCAGCCTTTTCTCAGCCGGCGGATCACACGGACTTGCTTGACCGGGCCTTGTCCGGCCGGACCGCTGTTTCCAAAGTCGCGGCGGATAAGGACGGCCTGCCCCACATGGATTTTTATGTGCCGGTATTCCGCCTGGGCAAAGTGGATGCCGTGCTGCGGGCCCGGCTGAGTCTCAAATTCATCTGGGATATTCTGGAAGATATCAAGATCGGGAAAAAAGGCCAGGTCTATGTGATGGATGGTTCCGGCCGCGTCATCGCCCACAGGGATGTCCGCCGGGTGCTTCAACCGTCCGTAGTGATGACACCGGAGGCATTGAACGCCATCCGCAAAGCCGGGCCAACGGAATGGGTCGAAAAGGGCGACGGCGTTTTCTACAATCTGGGGGTTTATATCCCCGGCATTGACTGGATCGTGGCGCTGACCCAGCCGCGAGCTGAAGTGTATGGATATCTCCGCCAGAATATTTTCTGGGCCGCGCTGATGGGCCTGCTCATCTCCACCTGCGCGGTGTTTTTGGGATGGCGGGGCAGCCGGCGGCTTCTGGCCCCTATCCAGATGCTGCATCTCCAGGTGCGGCGCATCGGCCAGGGAGAACTAAACCAGAAAGTATCCATTGGCAGGGAAGATGAAATCGGGGATCTGGGCAACGCCTTTAATGCAATGACGGATTCCCTGAGGAAATATGTGGCCCAGGAGGTTGAAACCGCCCGCACCCTGGTGCATACCAAAAACCTCGCGGCCATGGGCACGATGGCCAGCAAGGTGTCCCATGAAATGGGCAATTTTCTGTTCGGCATCCAGATGATGCTGAATGGCCTGAAAAAAGAGCCCCTGACGCCGAATGGTCTGGACATCCTGGAAACCATCGAAACCGAGGTGGCGCAAACCAGGATATTCATAAAGGGATTTATGGATTTTGCGAGAAAGCCCGCTCTGAAATTCACCCGGCGTTCCCTTGACGGACTGATCCGGGAAGTTCTGGATGTCCTCCGTCCGGAAGCCGATGCGCATGGAACCGCCGTCACCCTGAACTGGGATCCGGCGATCCCTCCCCTCCGCATGGATGCCCTCCTGATGAACCAGGTATTTACCAACCTCCTCAAAAACAGCCTGGAGGCCATGGACAGCGCCGGAAAGATCACCATTACCGGAAAAGCGGCAGGCGAAAACATTCTGGTGTCCGTTGCGGATACCGGTCCCGGCATGGATGCGGAAACTTTAAAAAAACTTTTCGAACCGTTTTTTTCCACCAAAGGCGTTCTCGGCAACGGGCTGGGACTATCAATAATCAAATCCAACATCGAAGCCCACGGCGGAACCATTGAATGCGTGAGCGATCCCGGAAAAGGGGCTGAGTTCCTCATCCGGCTGCCGATGGAGGGATTTTGAAATGACTTCTAATCTGCATGAATTGATAGTTTCGATGCGTTTTGCCCAAGTGCCCTGATGGCCAATGTTTTAATATGGGCTTCGAGACTGGCCTTGAGCATGTCATAGGGGCAGTCAATACTGTTAAAGTCACCGGACCGGTAATATTCCTGCAAACGGCATCCGCCGGTGCAGAGGGGCGCCAATTCACACGACTCGACGCATTTTTTAGTCTCCCGTCGATAGAGTATCCGGGCCTCCTTTCTGAAATCAATCCCCTTGAAGACATCACCATAGGCCAATTCTCCGCAATCCAGCAGACAGGGGAGAATATTCCCTTTCACATCAAAAATCAGGTAATTACGTATATCCGCCATACAGCAATTTCCAGGCGGATCATCATGCATGGGAAATCCGCGCCGAACCGCCTCGGCAGCAAGCCATGCATGGATGGCATAGTCACCGTTACCGCACATAAACTGCGTTTCATGGCGTCTCGGCTGAATCGGGGTGAATGCGATCTCATCCATCCGGATACCCTCGGCAGCCATTTCATCCAGCATCAAAGGGATTTGCCTGTAATCCTCTGAACCGGCGTCATATTGGCACTCAATGCCGACTTTCACCCGCTGGTCAATGTTTTTGAGATTATTCATAATGGCCTTATAATTTCCCTTGCCCTGTTTATCAGGACGCAGCCGGTCATGAATTTTCTGCGGCCCCGCCAGGCTCACCCGGATGTGTTTCAAATTTACAGCCAGCATCCGGTTGAGCTTGTTTTCGTCTAAAAGCAGGCCGTTGGTGGTGATGCCCCAATCGTAATCGATCCCTTTTCCCAGACAGAAATGATGCCGACGCGATGCGGAGTTCAGTACCACTTCGAAATTCAACAGGGGTTCGCCGCCAATATAATTATCCAGAATGCGCCCGGGCTGTTTTTGATGGATAAGGGCCATATAATAGGAATCGATTTTTTGCGCTGTTTCTTCGGACATGGACAGGGGTTTTGATTCCTGGTAGCAATATAAACAACTGAAGTTGCATGCATAGGTTACCATCATGCGGCTTTTCAGCATGTGGGTGTTGTGAATGAGCTGCTCTCGATAGAGTTTAAGTGCGGCCTGTTCATTCACGTCACCTGAAGCAAGAACACCATTGCCGTACAATGCCGAAAGTGTCTGATCGTCGGCGGGCCTGCCTAAAAGTTCCCGGACCCTCTGCCATTCGTCCGGGGTCAACAGGCAAAATCCTTTGGACATGGTATTGAACAATGCAACCGCCTCCCGCCCGTTGACGGATAAGGGCAGGACTGTTGTAAACATTGATAGAAAATAGGTATTCATGAAAAATATCCTTTTCTGTTTTTTGTGAAGCCCCGAAGGGCTCGAAATCCCTTCGGGGGTGTTAAACATTATTATGGGACATTGGCCTGACTAATTGCGGAGAGTGGGTCCGCCACCGCAACAAATCAGTCCTGCTTTGGCCTCAAACGAACCGGCAGTGATGTGGATCATGAGCAGCCTCCTTTTCTGGTTAATAGTTAAAATTTTTCCCAAGAGTGATTTCCAATCCGGATTGTGGGTACGATAATAAACCGGTATTCAGGAGGAATATATGAACGAAACGTGAGAATTTTTTTTGAACGAAAAAAATGGACGGGAGTTGAAAAAACTTTATTTTAAGGGGGAAATACGCCACCCGGTGCCGTATTCGGACACAATGCGGACAGGAGCCTCAATGTCTGCCAAGGCTTTCCTGAGGATTTTGAAATACTGGCGGACCCGCTCCTGAACGGAGTTGTAATCCAGGTCGGATAAGGGTTCCCTGAAAAGGCCCAGTTCCAGGTTAATCAACCGGGTGTTGATTGGGACGCCGCTGTATCGCATCAGCAACTGGAATAAGTGAAACGGCAGGGAACCCAAACGGCGTGTTTTACCCAGATGGTGAACCTCTCTTGTATTGATGTTGATCGACAGAAAAGCCGTATCAATGGAATCCGGCAGGCCGGCTGGCATGTCTCTGAAGACGAAGTCAGTGCCGGATAAGATCAGCCGCCACCCTTTTGCCCGCAATGTTTGGAATGCATGA
>DAIEHU010000253.1 GCA_027353395.1 Desulfobacteraceae bacterium | reverse complement strand
CTATGTGATTATAATATATTGATATTTAAATTATTAATTGATGTATCACATTAAATTGTGATGTGTCTTTTTATATACACAAGAAGGGGCGGGTATCCGGTTCCTCACCGCCAATTTGTCGAATAGCCTCTATTTTTTTTAAGTATTTCTTCAATTTATCCACATTTTCTGGTATGCAGACATAACCCATACAGGAGACCAGGAAAATGGCCGATGAATAAAAAATCCCTTTCAGAACGCGATATCTGCACCAAATTCATCACCCCGGCCCTTGAAAACGCCGGGTGGGACAGGATGGCGCAAATCCGGGAAGAGGTCACGTTTACCAATGGACGGGTGATTGTTCGCGGCAATCTCGTGACCCGGGGCGCCAAAAAACGGGCCGATTATATCCTTTATTATAAGCCCAATATCCCCATCGCCGTGATTGAGGCCAAAGACAACACCCATACGGTGGGCAGCGGCATGCAGCAGGCCCTGGCCTATGGCGAGACCCTGGATGTCCCGTTCGTGTTCAGCGCAAACGGCGACGGGTTTCTGGAACATGACCGGACGGATGCTTCCGGCGCGAAAGAAACCTTCCTTCCCCTTACCGGGTTTCCGTCTCCGGAGGATTTATGGCGGCGCTATTGCCTGAGCACCGGCATCACGGATGCCGCAAACGATGCCGTCATTCAGGATTATTATGTGAACGGCTCAGGCAAAGCCCCCCGGTATTATCAACTCACCGCCATCAACCGGACCATCGAAGCCATCGCCAAGGGCCGGGACCGGATTCTGCTGGTCATGGCCACGGGCACGGGGAAAACATACACCGCCTTTCAGATCATCTGGCGGTTGTGGAAGTCCCGGACCCGGAAACGCATTCTGTTTCTCGCGGACCGCAATATTCTGGTGGACCAGACCCGGGTCAATGATTTCAAGCCCTTCGGCCCGGCCATGACCAAGATCAAAAACCGCAGAATCGACAAATCCTATGAAATCTACCTGTCCCTCTATCAGGCGGTCAGCGGCACGGAGGATATCCAGAACATTTACAGGGAATTTTCCAGGGAATTTTTTGATCTCGTCATTATTGACGAATGTCACCGGGGCAGCGCGGCCGAGGATTCCGCATGGCGGGAAATCCTGGAATATTTTTCATCCGCCACCCAGATCGGCCTTACCGCCACGCCCAAGGAAACCAAATATGTGTCCAACATTCAGTATTTCGGTGATCCGGTCTATACCTATTCCTTGAAACAGGGCATCGAAGACGGGTTTTTAGCGCCCTATAAGGTTATCCGCATTGATCTGGACAAGGATCTCATGGGCTGGCGTCCGGAACAGGGAAAGCGGGACCGGCTCGGCAATGAAATCGAAGACCGGATTTTCAACCAGAAGGATTTTGACCGGTCCCTGGTGCTGGAAAAACGCACGGCCCTTGTGGCCGCAAAGGTGACGCAGTTTTTAAAGGCCACGAACCGGTTTGATAAAACCATTGTGTTTTGCGAGGACATTGACCATGCGGAGCGCATGCGCTCGTGTCTTACCAATGAAAACAGTGACGAGGTGAGGGTCAACCGCCGCTATGTCATGCGGATTACCGGCGACAATGACGAGGGCAAGGCGGAGGTGGACCATTTTATCGATCCGGAAAGCCGCTACCCGGTCATCGCCACCACCTCCAAGCTGCTCGCCACCGGCGTGGACGCCCAGACCTGCAAGCTCATTGTCCTGGACCGCATCATCAACTCCATGACCGAGTTCAAGCAGATTATCGGCCGGGGCACCCGGATCAATGAAGATTTCGGCAAATTTTTCTTCACCATCATGGATTTTAAAAAAGCCACGGAGAATTTTTCAGACCCGGACTTTGACGGCGACCCGGTTCAGATTTACGAACCGGAGCCGGATGACCCCATCGTGCCGCCCGATTTATCAGTTGATGTTTTAACGGACGAGCCGCCTGAAACCCTGGGCGGGGATACGGATGACAGCGGGGAAATTTTGGGTGATCCGCCCCCCGGCCGCGTTAAATATTATGTGCATGACGTGGAAGTGACGGTGATCGCGGAAAGGGTTCAGTATTACGGAAAAGACGGCAAGCTCGTCACGGAATCCCTCCGGGACTATACCCGCAACGCCGTGAAAAAGGAATTCGCCTCCCTGGACGCGTTTTTAAACCGCTGGAACGCGGCGGACCGCAAGCAGGCCGTCATCAGTGAACTGGAAGACGCGGGCGTTCTGTTCGCGCCGCTCGCCGAGGACGTGGGCCGGGAATTCGAGCCCTTTGACCTCATCTGCCATGTGGTGTACGGCCAGGCGCCGCTCACCCGGAAAGAACGGGCGGAGAATGTCAGAAAGAACCATTATTTCAGCCGCTACGGCAGGGAAGCCCAGGAAGTCCTGAACGCCCTGCTGGACAAATACGCGGACCAAGGCATTGAAAACATCGAGGACATGACCGTGCTGCGCCTCCAGCCCATCAACCGCTACGGCACATCCGTTGAAATCGTCCAAAAATTCGGGGGCAGCGGCAAATTCATGGCAGCCATGAAAGAACTGGAAACCCGGCTTTATCAGAAGATAGGCTGAAAACAAAGACCGCGGAATCGATAGCCTTCCAGATAAGGATTTTGGGAAGGCAGAAGGCCGGAAATAGTGCTTTTTCGCACATCTCCGGCCGATAACGCACCCAAAATATTTATCTGGAAGGCTATATATACTTATGACCATCTCCACCACCATCAAGACGATCCAGGACATCATGCGCAAGGACGTGGGCGTGGATGGCGACGCCCAGCGCATCAGCCAGATCGTGTGGATGATTTTTCTGAAAATCCATGACGACCGGGAGATGGAAGTCGAGCTGCTGGACCCCGCATACAAAAGCCCCATCCCGGACCGGCTCCGGTGGCGCAACTGGGCCGCGAACACCGAAGGCATGACCGGCGACGAGCTGCTGGATTTCGTCAACAACGACCTGTTCCGGAACCTGAAAAACCTGAACGTTTCGTCATCCGCCGGCCAGCGGGCGCTTTTGATCCGCAGCCTGTTTGAAGACGCCTACAACTACATGAAATCCGGCACCCTCATGCGGCAGGTGGTGAATAAAATCAACGAGATCGATTTTAATTCCTCCAAAGACCGCCACCTGTTCAACGATATTTACGAAAAAATCCTCAAAGACCTGCAAAGCGCGGGCAATGCCGGAGAATATTACACGCCCAGGGCCGTCACCCAGTTCATGGTGGACATGGCGGCCCCCAAACTTGGGGAAAAGATTCTGGACCCGGCCTGCGGCACCGGCGGGTTTCTGGTGTCCGCCATCACCCGCATCCGGGAAAAATACGTCAAAAACGTCCGGGACGAGGAAGTCCTCCAGCAATCCGTCGGCGGGGTGGAGAAAAAAGCCCTGCCCCATCTGCTGTGCGTCACCAATATGATGGTCCATGAAATCGACGTGCCCGTCAATATCCGGCATGACAACACCCTGGCCCGGCCGTTGCGCGATTATGGGCCAAAAGACCGGGTGGACGTGATCGTCACCAATCCGCCTTTTGGCGGCATGGAGGAAGACGGCATTGAAACCAATTTCCCGAAAGCCTTCCGCACCCGTGAAACCGCGGACCTGTTTTTGCTGCTCATCATGCATCTGCTGAAAGACGGGGGCCGGGCCGCAATGGTGCTGCCCGACGGCACCCTGTTCGGCGAGGGCGTCAAGACCCGGATCAAGGAAAAGCTCCTCGAAGAATGCAGCCTCCATACCATCGTCCGGCTGCCCAACGGCGTGTTCAGCCCGTACACCGGCATTAAAACAAATCTCCTGTTTTTAACCAAAGGCGCGCCCACCAAAGACATCTGGTTTTATGAGCACCCGTATCCGGAAGGCGTCAAATCATACAATAAAACCAAGCCCATGCGCATCGAGGAGTTCGCGCCGGAAAAAGCCTGGTGGCATGACCGGAAAGAAAGCGTGCAGGCATGGAAGGTTTCCGCCGAAGCCGTCAAGGCGAATAATTACAACCTGGATGTCAAAAATCCCAATGTCGCGGCTGCTGAAAACGGGGATCCTGACAAATTGTTGAAAAAATATAAGGCCCTGCTGGAAGATATCAACGATACCCGGAATGCGCTTAAAAAAGAGCTGATGGCCGCGCTGGGGGATGCAGGAAAATCGTAGGCCGGGATTCTTTCCCGGCGATTTTTGAT
>DAIEHU010000252.1 GCA_027353395.1 Desulfobacteraceae bacterium | reverse complement strand
GACCGGCTATTATTTTACAAAATAAAATTAACGGTGGCATTCTATATGTTGATGAAAAATTACAGATATATTTTTGAAATTATTCATTTTTTAATTTTTCGGAGGTTACACCAACGTAGCCAACATTTTTCCCCTCATGACGACCATGGTTCCAAATCTTCAGTATTTCAAAATTTTTCAGGAGTGCGGAATATCAATAAACGCCGTTCAAGCATTCCCTGTTTTCAAAACACACAAGGATGCCGGGGACGTTTTGAGGGACGGTCATGCATAAATGCATAAGTCACATTTTTGGAACTGTGTGTTGTGCCGAGCAACCAAGTCGCCCGCCCCGGCTTACGGCACGGCTGACCGCCGATTGGCTCGGACCCAGCTAACCCCACTCCCGTTCCCGTCATCCCAAATTCAATCATCGCGCTGTCTGAATCCACTGGATAACACTTGCATTCCCGTATAATATGACTTAGATTCTGAGCGTCATAAATGGGAGTCCTCCTTTTTGGCCTTGCTTCGCTGAAACCCGAGAGTTAAAATTTTTATCAAACATACCGGTTAGTTATAACAATAAAAACTATGTATCGCCTTCTTTCCGCCATCTGGCTGAATGCTATCAAACCCATGACCAACCGCTACGCCGGTTTTCTGCTGTTTTTGTTCGCCTACACGTTCATCATGCAGAAATTCGGCGGCCTGCCTTCGGTGATGACCGTCTGGCGGCTGGAGATTCCGCTGCTCCTCTATCTTTATGCTTACTTTAACCTGATCACCCGCAAATCCCGTTTCCAGTATCTAGTGGCCGCCCTGCCCATCCTGCTGGTATATGTCATCTTTGATGTTTACTATCTGCTCCTCGGCAGGCTGCTGCATATTGCTGAAGTGACCGAACTGCCGGAGCTGCTCCTGGTGTTGCCCCTGGGCATAAAGATATTGATCATCCTGCTGCTGGGCCTGCCCGTGCTTGTCTTTCTGGGGAATGTGTCATTGCGCCGGTTCCGCCCGCTGGTTCTGGGGGCGCTGCCGCTCCTGGCGATAGGGGTCGCGATGGAAAGGTATCCTGATTTTTTCATCGATGTGTTTAAAGGGACTCAGAAAACCATTTGCTGGTATTCGGATATACAGAGCGTCAGCAACAACGGCCGCATCAGCATGGCGCTCTATAACGAGGCCCACCGGAATCGCGCCCTGAAAAAAATTGGCGTCTATCGCGGCGACCCGGCGTTTAAACAGGCATTTGACAGCAAGGTGGCAAAAGTCCATGCCGTCCAGGACAAAAGCAATGTCCATCTGATTGTGCTTGAAAGCTTCTTTGACCCCAGCCTATTTTACGGCGCACGGTTTTCCCGAGACCCGGTATATCCTTCTTTCAGTACATTCTTCAAAGGCAAAGCAGGATTTTCCATTTCACCGGTTTTCGGGGGGTCCACCGCCCAGGCTGAATTTGAGGCGCTTTGCGGCGTGCCTGCCTTGCAGGAAATTTCGAGCATCGAATTCAATGTGTTCACCGGCGCAAAAACCCTATGTCTGCCAAACCTTCTCGCCCAGGGGGGCTATCATACCATCGCCTCCAACGCCTTTAAGCCGGATTTTTTTAATTCCACCAATGCTTATGAGGGGCTGGGATTTGAAAACATTTACTATGCCCGTGAATACGCGCCAGGACGGGATACCTATTTCAGCACTGGGGATATTGCCAATGAGATGTACATGTTTGATGGCGATCTGTTCAACCAGAATCTGGCGTTTGTAAAAAAATGGATCAGTGAAAATCCAGACAAACCTTTATTTAACTATATCAATACGATATATGGTCATCTGCCCCACCTCCTCAACCCAGGTAAACGGCCGATGGTGGTAAAGCTCCTGGGCAAGTTCCGGGACAACCAGTTCGAACGGGCGGCAAACCAATGCTACTACCGGACCCAGGCCATCGCTGCGTTCGTGAGGGAGCTCATCCGGATCGACCCGAAAAGCATCATTATTCTGGTGAGCGATCATCTGCCGGCCTTCACCTTCGGCCCCCAAACCTACCGAAGTCTCAACTATCACGGAAAATCAGAAGATTTCATGCATCTGAACCGCATCTACATTGTCGAGAATGGCCAGCCGGTTCGCTATAGCACCATCCATCACTACGACATACCCCGAATCATTCTGAGCTATGTGACCCATGAAAAATTTAATCAAACGGTTGCATCAGGAATCGCTGCTCCCAGGAATACTTGCTTGGGCGAAGACCGCTTTCATGAACAATACATGGCGATTATGGCGGATGCCATGAATAATGCGCCTGCTCTTCCGCCCATCGCCATGAAATCGCCCGCAGTAAAAAGGGATTGAAACAGGACTGCCCGTTAATATGAGCAGATGCCGCATAAATTATAAGCCCAGGGGGGGCACTAAACAACCACCAGCGCTTGATTTTGTTCTGTCGAGCTTCCTTTCTTTGTACCAACGAAAGCGAATATTATCAATTATAATAATTATATCAATATGTTATTATATAAAATTTTTCAACTAACGCCACGGAAAGTTGAGTTAATTATTTACGGATAAGTTCCAAGCCTCGCGACTACCCGAAATTACTCAAACTGTTGCTTAAACGCCAGAAACGCCTACTGAAGATCAGCAAGCCGGGCCTCCAGCTCACTGATCTTTTTTTCCAGCGCATTTACGCGGTCATCTTCCGATTTCATTCCCCGGACGTAATGTGCCGCCGCCGGCGGATACATGGCAGTGGGCGGATACATGGCTTCCGATTGTTCCTTCGGACAAAACAGATGAACGTAGCGGTTTTCCTTATGCCCGGGCCTTCGCGGCAACATTTCCACAAACGGACCTTTATGATGTTCCGCCAGTTTTTTTAATATCTGCTCAATGGCCATCAGACCGTGCGTTTCAATCAAGCGGGCAGTTCGGGTGTTCAAATCGCCAGCCGTCTGGGGCCCCCGCAAAAACAACTCGCACAAAACAGACAACTCCCGTTCCGAGACGCTGGCGATCTCCGCAAGGTTATGCTCATATTTCGCGGTCCGGCTTCCGTGGGTCATAATCTGCCAGACCAGATGCTGCTTTCGCAAACTGGTCAAGGCCTGTTCAATCGCCTCGGAGTCCAGTTCCATTACCGGCTCGCGGTTGTTTTTCTGATTGCATGCGTTGACCAGCGCGTTTAATGTCATGGGATAATAATCCGGGGTCGCCATCTGTTTTTCGATCAGCACCCCCAGAATACGAAGTTCCACATCGGTTAACGCCATATCCATTATATTTCTCCATCAGCCTTGCACGGTTCTGATTGTTGATTTCCCTCTTCCCATCTGGCGAACCGGTCCATATCCCTCCGAATGGATTTAAATGTCCACATGATCAGGGCTGCGTCATCCAAAAATCCAAACCCTAAAATAAAGTCAGGGATCACGTCCAAAGGCATCACAAAATAGACCACCGCAGCCGTGACAGCCATCAGAGACTTCCAGGGAATTCGCCGATACCGCCCGGTGGCGTATGCCCGGAGCAGACGAAATGCGGTGGTCAGAGAATCCCGCGCTTCCCCTGCAAGATTTTTCCCCCTGATTTTGGCTTTTTGATCGGCTTCACTCAATAATTCCTGCAACTTGTCAGGATCATTTACGATACTTTCCGCCTTCAATTTAGCGGCGCTAAAAAAACGGCTTTTTGATACCCGTTTCGCCATTGTTTCTTTCGCGGTCATACGAGATCCTCTATTCCCCCTTGATTATCCAGGGCCTGACACATCACAGGGTTATTCTTTTTTTTGTTTATGGCATGGTATTGTCAGATATGGCAATATTTCTTTGTGGAATTGTTTTATCTGTGTTGCAAAACCTTTTGGAATTTGAAATTTTAATAAAATCCAAATCAAAAATGCGTCAATGAATCATATTGAGGAAGGGTGATGTCATGAACCCAGACACGGAAAGCAAAGCCGTTGAAAAAATCAAACTGGGCATCAGCGCCTGTCTCATGGGTCAAAATGTGCGGTATAACGGCGGGCATACCCATGACCCGTTCCTGACCCAAACCCTGGGGCGATATGTGGATTATGTGCCGGTATGCCCGGAAGTGGAATGCGGCCTCCCGGTACCCAGAGAAGCCATGCGCCTTGTAGGCGATCCGTCAAACCCGGCGCTTGTGACCATCAAAACCGGCATCAACCTGACCGGCCAGATGAAAAGCTGGG
>DAIEHU010000251.1 GCA_027353395.1 Desulfobacteraceae bacterium | reverse complement strand
GGGGTTGATTGCGTAGCGTCACCTTATTTTGCCCCTTCCACTGTATCAACGATAAGCGGCATCCCGGGAGCCACATCCGCGGAAGTAATCTCCGTCATCTGGCCGTCTGAAGCGCCGGTAACCACCGATATCGCCGATGGCTGTCCGTTTTTAAGAACCCAGACCTTCTGGCGGTTTTTGGGTCTGGATTGGTCTTCCTTGACTTTGGCGGGTTCATGGGGAGGCCTGGGGAAAAGCCACCCGATCGCCCCGGATCTGGGTTTGCCGGATGCCTGCGCTTCCGGCAGGGAAAACCGCAGGGCCGCGTTAGGCACCAGGAGGGCGTTTTTAATGAAGTTGACTTTGATGTCAGCGGTCGCCGTCATGCCTGGCCGCAGGAGCAAATCTGAATTGTCGACAAGGAGCACGGTTTCATATGTCACCACCCCATCCACGGTATTGGCGCCGTATCTCACCTGGATAATGCTGGCGGGGAATTTCCGGTCCGGATATGCGTCCACGGTGAATTCAGCGGTTTGCCCTTCTTTGACCTGCGCCACATCCGCTTCATCCACATCCACGATAAGTTCCATCCGGGTCAGGTCTTCCGCCAGGGTGAACAGCACCGGGGCCTGTAACGATGCCGCGACCGTTTGGCCGGGGTCCACGGATCGGGTCAGCACAACGCCGTTGACAGGGGACCGGATGACCGCTTTGGATAAGTCGGTCTGGGTGGTGGAAAGCGCGGCCTGGGCCTGCTGGACAGAGGCTTTGGCCGCGGCTTCGTCCGCCAGCGCCCGGTCAAGCGCCGCCTGGGCCGAATCCAGGTCCTGCCGGGATACGGCCTTATCGCTGCTCAATTTGCGCACTTCCCGGATACGCTCCAGTTGATTGCGCGTTTCCGTAATGGTGGCCCGGGCCTGAAGCACTTTGGCCTGAGCGGAAGTCAGGGCGGCTTTCGCCTGGAGAACTTCGGCGTCAAGTCTTGAAGTGTCGAGCTTCGCCAGTTGTTCCCCTACCGTGACCTGGGCATTGTAGTCAACGTTTACCGTGTCGATAATGCCGGACAATTCGCTGCCCACCTGTACTTTATTGGTGGGTTCGATGTTCCCGGTGGCTGTGACGGTGATGGTCAGATCGCCGCGCCTGGCCTCCTGGGTTTTATATTGTGTTTTGACTTCGTTTTTAGTGCCGTTCCATTTGATAAAACCAAAAACGGCGATGAAGAGCAGCATCAGTGAGATGATCCAGCGCAGGAGGTGCTTTTTTTTGCCTGATGATGCATCCAGCCCCAGGGCGGTTGTTATGTCTCTATCCTGACGGGGAGAATCGGAGGTCATGTCCTTAATTCCTAATTTGTAATCCGTAATTCGTCATTATTCCTTCAATTGCGTCCAGCCGCCGCCCATGGCCTTGTAAATCCGGACCAGGTCTGTGGCGACAGCCCCATTGCTCTGGGCAAGCTGGTCCTGAAGCGACACCAGCGACCGCTGGGCATCCAGTACGGTGGAAAAATCCGCAAGACCCGCTTTGAATTTCTCTTCGGCGAGACTTGCCGCCTGGGTTGCGGCCTCAACCGCCCGGCTCAGGGCCTCGCGCCGGTTTTGTTCCTCCACGAAGGCGTTTAATGCATTTTCCGTTTCCTCAAGGGCCGCGAGCACCGTGGATTCATATTGGAGGAGGGCCTGTTCCTGAAGAGCGGATTGCGCCTTGATGTTCTGGCGGATAGCGCCTGCATCAAACAACCTCCAGGAGAGGCCCGGCCCGTATCGCCAGGTGCGGGAGCCCGCGGAGAGCAGGTCTCCGGAGGAGATGGATTCCAGGCCGATGGCGCCGGTCAGGGTCAATTTCGGATACAGGTCGGCGGTCGCCACGCCGATTCTGGCGGTCTGGGCGGCCAGCGTCCGTTCGCTTTTACGGACATCCGGCCGTTGGCGCAGGGCCTCAGCCGGGACACCCACAGCCACGGTGACAGGTGTCACGGGAACGGGCCGGCGTTCGGCAAGGAGGGGGTTCAACGCGCCCGGCGCTTGTCCGGTGAGTACCGACAGGCGGTTCATGGCTTCGGAAAGACCGGAACGCAGAGCTGGTATCTGGGCGCGGGTGGTTTCCAGGTTATACCGGGCCTGGGAAACGGCCAGTTCATCAATGAGGCCGGCCTGATACCGGTATTGCGTGATTTCGCAGGTTTGTTTCTGCAAGTCGAGATTGCTTTCCGCAGCCGTCAGCCGGGTTTGAAACGTGCGGGCATCTACATAATTGAGGGCGGTTTCAGCAGCCAGACTGACCAGGGCGTCATGAAGGCCTTCACCGGCCGCGTCAAGGTCGGCGTTCGCCGCTTCCACTGTCCGGCGGGTTCCCCCGAACAGGTCGATTTCCCAGGCGGCGTCAAATTCCACTGAATACAGATTTTTCTGCCCGGCGGACAGCCCGCTGCCGTTGCCGCTCATTCGGCTTCGGGTGTAAGCTGGCGACGCGTCAATTGAAGGAAACCAGGAGGCTGTGGCCATGTCCCGCCGGGCGCGGGCTTCCCGGATCCGGGCTTGGGCGGTTTTCACATCCAGATTGGCGGAGACGGCCTGATTGATGATATTTGAAAGCATCGGATCGTTTAATGTTTCCCACCACCGGGCCAGGACTTGGATATCCGGGGGCCGGCCTGACAGTCCGCTGGAAAGTTGCGTGTTCCAGACTGCCGGCGCCGTTGTTTTTGGCGGGGTATAATCCGGCCCCACAGACGCGCATCCGCTGACCATTAACACCAGGATAACATGCCATGATGATTTTATTATCCGTCTTGCATCATGCCGTGGCGGGATTGATTTTCCGGGTAAAGCTTGCTTTTTGGAGATGGGGTTGGTTGCATTCATTATTGTCCCGCGGGCCATGATGATTTTAGAGTCTGTTGTCATAATTTACGTATGGGCCGCGGGTGATCGTGGCGGTTCCTCCGGCTGCATTTTTTCCGGGTCATCCCTGTGTTTTTCGTGCCGGAATCTTTGATCCGGGCGGAAGTGTCTGGGGAATTGTTGTCTTAATGTTTCCATTTGTTTTTTTTGAGGCCCGGTCAGGTGTTCTCCGATCTGGTTGAATGCTGAGTCAAACGCCGCTTTTATTTTTGGTTCAAATCCTTGCCGGATATCTTTAAGCTGAGCTTCAAGGGAATCCATAATTTTTTCCACTTCAACCCGCTGATCTTTGGTCAAATCAAGCCGGTCGCCGATTCGTTTCATAAACATGGGGCCAATATGCGGCGGACCTTTTTCGTGAAACATGTCTATCCGGTGTTTGATCATCATATCCGTTCCCATCGCCCCGGTCATGACACCCAGCGCAAATATGGCGAGGATTCCCGCAATGGCTTTTATTCGTTTCATGGCTGACATTCCTGTTAAAATGGCCTGTATATATCCGTTTGCATGGGATCGCTTACCACCAGACTGGCGATCTGAAATTCAAGGGTGTTATCAATCCGGGCGATCCAGAGGGTCATGAGAATAAGCAGGAGCGCCGCCACCGGCGCAAGGCGCCAGGTGAGATAGCCAAAAAACTCTGTGCTGTTATTTTTTGCATTGATCGGACCGATTTGACGTACCGATCGCATGACGTTTTGCCGGAACCGGCTGTCCGCCGGTTCCGTGTCAACCGATTTTGACCGGTAGGCGCTCGCCAGCCAGCCTGTCAGGCAATTTGTCACCTGATCCATGTTCATTGACGCGCGGGAAAGTTTGTTGAAATCATGCATCATGGCCCCCGATTTTCCCCTTTTGCTCCGTGAGGATATTGTGCAATTTTTTTTTGGCGCGCCAGGAGCGGATTTTGACGTTGGGGATGCTCCACCCCAGGAGCGCTCCCGCTTCTTTATGGCTGAGCCCTTCAAAATAGATTAAATCAACAATCATCCGCTCCTCGGCGGACAATCGGTTTAGCGCCCAATCCAGAATTTCGAGGGCTTCCGATTGCCGTCCGTTTTCTTCAAATGCTGCATCCGCTTCATTTGAAATGGAATTTTCCAGCCATTCCCGGTGCGCATCCGTCAACTGGCTGATGGGAACCTCCCGCATCCGGTATTTTTTCCGCCAGAAATCATAACAGGCGCGGGTCGCTATTCCTGAAAGCCATCCTTTGAAGCTGCTTTTTTCCGAAAACCCGGAAAGCCCATTGTATGCGCGGACAAATACATCATGGGCCACATCATCCGCCATTTCATGCGGGACATGCCGGCGCACGATGGAAAACACATGACGCTGGTGCCGTTCAA
>DAIEHU010000250.1 GCA_027353395.1 Desulfobacteraceae bacterium | reverse complement strand
AATAATACCGCAGTTGGGTACTGCCGCCCAGTTCGAGCTTGTCCGCCCAGTCGGCGGCTCCAAACGCGGGTGCGGATAAAAACACCACTAAAAACAAAATCACCAGTTTTTTCATCTTTCTCCTCCTGTTTTGGGTTGGTAACACACGAACGTTATGGTGGAAAACAACATGCAGTTTTTTTGCTATGGCATTATTTTAAAATTGACCTCGTCTTTTCTCACACCGTTGATAAAAAGGCCAGCCTGGAAAAATCCGGTTTGCGTACTTTTCCATATCCAGAGTTTATGTTTATTTTCAGGGATAAAATCGACCAGCTCATAGACCAATGTGTGTTTGGGAATGTCCGTGATATCGATGGTGACCTGGCTGCCCCCGTATCCTTTAACAATGATGGCCATGGGCTCCTTGATCTGGAAGAATTCTGTCGCCTGAAACCGGCTGTGTTTCAAGTCGGTGATGCGGTAAGTACAGATGCCTTTTGAATTCGGTGACTTGCCTGCTGGATTAAGGGATTCGCAAAAACCTGGGGCAGTCAGGAAGAGAAATATGATGATCAGGAGCAGCGCATTTCTTATCATATGCATCAAAAATAGAAGGGGTGGTTGCCGCTATCCCTGCCTGCCGGAAAGGTGTGATGCAATGCCTCCGGCCAGCCGGGAAATGATGTTCTGATAATATGAAGTAAATCAAACAGTTCGTCAAGAAAAATGATGCGGAAAAACAGAATTTCCCCGTTATATCCGGATTTTCCACACTGCTTGACTATGAATGCGCCTTCCGCTCCAGCACTTCCCGGACTTTTTTGGACAATTCCATCATGTTGAAGGGCTTCTGGATAAATCCGCCGCATCCCTTGTCCAGAAGTTCCGATGCCTGGCCGTTGATGCCGTAGCCGCTGGATAGCAGAACCCGGGCATTGGGGTCTTTTGTTTTCAATTGGTCAAATATGGCGCTGCCGCTCATTTTCGGCATGATCATATCCAGAATGACCAGATGAATGGGTTGGGGCGTATGGCTGAAAATTTCCAGAGCAGCGGCGCCGTCATTGGCGGTGAGAACGGTATAGCCCATTTCCGTGAGCATGATTTGACCGACGCTGGTAATCATGGGTTCATCGTCAACGATGAGGATGGTTTCGGCGCCTTTCAACAGCGGCTCAACCGGTTTTTCCGTTTTTTCAGACGGCTGTTCTGAAGCAGGCAGATAAATATTGAACGTCGTACCCTTGCCGGGTTCACTGTAGACACTGATGTAACCCCTGTGATTTTTTATGATGCCGTAAACGGATGACAGCCCCAATCCTGTGCCCTGCCCCTGTTCTTTGGTGGTGAAAAACGGATCGAAAATTTTTTCCCTGGTTTTTTCATCCATGCCAATGCCCGTATCCGTGACCGACACCTTGATATAACGGCCTTTCTGATGCTGATAAGGCCCCAGTTGATAGGCTGAAAGTTCTGTATTTTCCGTTTGGATATAAACGTCGCCCCCTTCAGGCATGGCATGGCCCGAGTTGACCAGCAGATTGAACAGGGTCTGTTCGATCTGGCCGGGATCGGCTTCCACCGTCATCAAGTCGCTTGTCAGGTTGGTGTGAACCGTGATTTCCTTTTTGGTGCTGGCGAATATTTTTGCGCTCATCCGGATAATCGTGTTCAGGTTCAGGATTTTGGGCTGCTGCTGGCTGCCTCTGGCGAAGCCCAGAAGCTGGCGGCTCAGATCCGATCCATACTGGATATGTTCTTCAATGGTTTTCAGTTTTTTATAATGGGGATGGTCCGGGGGCGTTTTCATCAGCATCAGGGAGGTATTGCCCTGGATGGTCATTAGCAGATTATTGAAATTATGAGCGATCCCTCCGGCAAGGGTGCCGATGGCCTCCATCTTCTGGCCCTGCTGGAACTGGGCCATCATACGTTTCTGGTCGGTGATGTCGCGGATGATTCCCTGATAACCCACCACATCCCCGTCTTCGGACTGCCAGAACGTGGAACTCAGCAGACAGTCGATCCGGGTTCCGTCTTTTTTCCGGAATTTGATTTCATAATCCCGGACATATCCTTTTTGGCGGATGGTTTCTTTGAATTTGGCGCGGTCTTCAGGCGCTTGGTAAAGGGTCAGAATGTCCGCGCCGATGATCTCTTCTTTTGAGTAACCGAAAAGTGCGATGCCGGCGGGGTTGAATTCAACAATTTTGCCTTCAAGGGTGGTGATGTAGATGACGTCCCTGGAATTTTCAAACAGACTGCGGTATTTTTCCTCGCTTTTTTTAAGGGATTTCTCAGCCAGGATGCGTTTGGATATGTCACGGGATACGCCGATGATGTCCACCAGTCCGCCATGATCATCAAACACCGGCTTTGCTGTTAATTCGGCCCACAGGAATGAGCCGTCTTTGCAGACATATTCAATGTCAAACGTGTGAACCATTGCCATCTTTGATGGATCGATTTTGGCCTTTTTGAGATGATTCTTAAGATACTGGGTAACAAATGAAAAAGAAGCCGGGGTCATGACTTCCTTGAAGCTTTTTGTAAGAATTTCTTCCTTCGAAAAACCCAGCATGGCCGCCACAGATGGGCTCATATAATCAATCCGCATGTTTTCGATGGACATGGTCCAGATGATATCCGGAACATTTTCGATCATCATGCGGAATCTGGCTTCACTGCGCTGAGTCTGTTCCAGCTTTTGCCGGAGTACGGAATTCTCCTGTTCCAGTTCCGCAATGTAACGCTTCAAATCTTCAAAAGGCGTTTGGCCAACCATGAATTCATTCTCCTGTTTCGGTCGTGGCAAGTGCCCGGGCGATAAACCGGGGGATAAAGGTGGTCAGATCCTCGATGATGCAAACATCGGCGATATTAAATATGGCGGCATGGGGGTCTGTGTTGATGGCCACGATGAATCGGGAATCCCGCATCCCGGCCGTATGCTGGCTGGCCCCGGAGATGCCGCAGGCGATATAGAGTTTCGGTTTGACGGTGGCCCCGGTGACGCCGACCTGCTGGCTGTATGTGAGCCATTTTCTATCGCAGACCGGACGGGAGCCGGCCACGGCGGATTTGGGAAACAGGCGGGATAACTGATAAATATTTTCCAGATATTCCTGCTTTTTGACCCCGTTTCCGGCGGACACAATTACGTCCGCATGACTCAGGGCCGATGTGTCCGCATCGGTCTTTTCAAATCCATGAAATGTGTAACAGGCCTCTTCAATGGATAGCGTCAGGACGGAAACGGTTCCAGTTTTGTCCATTTTCGCCGTATGTTCAGACTTGAAGATGCCGGGTGTCACCGTCAGAACAGCGGTTTTTACGATGGGAAGAATGGCTGTGGTAATTTTGTCATTAAAAACAGAGCGGATAAAATGCAGGCGTTGGCCATCTGAAACGACGCGTTCGACCCCGGTGACACAGGCGG
Organism: Desulfobacteraceae bacterium; assembly: GCA_027353395.1. Taxonomy (GTDB): domain Bacteria; phylum Desulfobacterota; class Desulfobacteria; order Desulfobacterales; family Desulfosalsimonadaceae; genus SURF-3. The sequence goes on along the minus strand of DAIEHU010000250.1, from coordinate 830 downwards.
CGTTTAGCGCAACCGCCAGGGCTGGGGCGATGTCAGCGCCGTTCGGGGTATGCCCGGCACACACATAAACCGGGTTTAACCGGCGTATCCGGTCCATGGGCGGGTTCTTGAATATCAGATCAATCGGCGCGGTTCCCGCGGCGGCTTTTGGCGCGTCCATTTCAAGCAGAGTGATGTCGGCACCCTCTGTTTGCGCCAGACGGGAAGCGGCATCCGCAAGGTGTCGGCCTGCAAGAAACAGGTGGATTCCCGCGTCAGGGGTAATATGCTGTTGCAGAATTCTTGCAAAAGCGATCAGCTCAAAAGTGACCGGCGCGATATGGCCTTCGGCGCATTCCCCGATGATAATGATATGAGATTGCATGAAAATCTAATCGCATGACAGCCCTTTGCCTGTCAATCTAAAAAATAGAACAAATGTTCGTTTTGTCGGCTGCTTGCCAATAATGGTGGTTTCGTAAAAAGTGGTTTTAATTAACCGGCTGAAATTATATTTTTTTTAAAAAACTGAGCCTGCTTTTCCTTTTGCGATATTGTAATTATGTACAATATAATAAAATGGTTATAATGGCAAAAAGCATGATTCAAATTAAAGATCACAAACAGCTCGATCTCTTTGATCCCTGGCGGTTTCTCAGCCCCAAGAGACGGCAGTTGTTTGACAAGACACCGGAGATGTTTCAAAATGAAATCCTTCCGAATCTGCCTGTCAGCGCCGTGATTCCACTTTTTTTTAAAACGGAATTCGGCCGCCCCGCCAAGGAGCTTCATACCGTTATAATATCACGGAAGAATCGGATTCCACAAGATATATATGACTGAAAACACTG
>DAIEHU010000024.1 GCA_027353395.1 Desulfobacteraceae bacterium | reverse complement strand
AGCGATCCATGAATTTTAAAAATAGTTTATTCCCGAAATCGCCGGGAAGGCTTAAAAACTGGATATCGAATTTTTTGCCCGGAGCGGGGAAAAGAATCCGGCTGTACCGGGGGGCGTCGTCCGCCGGATCAGACACGCGGGCCATGGTTTGGATCTGGGCCAGAAGCCGCCGGTAGACGGGGGTTTCAATTTGCAGGCGTTCCTGGAAGGTATTGTTTACGATAAAATGGATTTTCGCGACACGGGCGTCCGGATCGATTTGAATTTCGCTGGCGTTTTCGCTGATCCCCAGCAGGATGAGGCATATATGAAACTGCTGGATGGCATCTTTACCCGCCACTTCTTCAAATGTTTTTTCACTGATGGGGCTGGATGCCCCGAAAACCCTGCCGGTGCCGATTTTAGCGAAAAATTCGCATAGCGCCGTGTTGGTCCGGTATTCATTTTCAATGGCCCATTCCACATCCGCCGGAAGGGCGAACACCAGGTTGACGGGGGTATTGACCAATTGTTCGATCTGTTTTGCAAGAACGATATTGTTCGGGGTAGGCGTGGCGACGGTGACCGTATCGCCCATCTGATATACCGGGATGGCGTAGTTCTGCCGTGCGAAACGTTCCGGCAGTTTGCGCACCACATGGGGTTGAAACAGCGATTTTTCCAGGTCCACATGGGCGATGCCAATGGAATCGCACCAGAGCTGGCAGAGATTTCTTTTGGTGCCCACGCCGCTTTGGATGAGGGTGGCGAGAACATCCAGCGCATTGCCTTCCAGTTCCTCAAGCAGGTCCCGAACAAAACCGTCGGGAATAATTTTGTTTTTTTCTAATAATTTAAAAAACCGGGGGTTTTCAATTTTTGGAGAAGCCATTGGGATCGCTCGGTATTTTTTTCAGAGGGTGTGGTTCTGCTTCTTTTTGCGAAGATGGGCAAGCATCAGTTCGGTAATGGCGTCCTGGGGAATATTCTTTTCCTGGGACAGGTCTTTTGTCTGCTCCTCTTCGTCATTATTGATTTCTTCAAGCAGTTTCGCCAGGTCAAATTTTTCTCTGAGCATCATTTTGGCTGCCGTCTTATGTATCAGGATGGTTGATCCGTCATGAGGGCTTCGCGATACGCCTTCCAGGTTTTTTTGATGACCTCCCGCATTTCATCAAGGGGCAGGTCTTTTCGAATAAATCCGGAGGCGCCCAGATGGATGCAGTCCTCGATGGTTTCCCTGTCGGTAAGGGATGTGAGCATGATAATAAAGGCGTTGGGGTAATTTTTTTTGATTTCCGCGAGCGCCTCTTTTCCGGACTTCAGCGGCATGTTGATGTCAAGCAGCATCATATTGGGCTTGATTTCGCTAAATAATGTGACGGCATCCCTGCCGTTGCCGGCTTCCCCAACGATATCGCAGTTCATGGTGTTGACGACGGTTTTGATGAGGGTTCTCACATGCGTTTCGTCATCAACGACAATAACCCGTATTTTTCGTTTCGGCTGCATCCGGTCCTGTGCCTCGGGTATGTGTTTTCCGCGTTTCGTATCCTGGAAAACCGTCTGTTATGATTATTTTTATTGTAAATTAAAACTAATTTTAGATGAATTGGGAGGGAATTGCAACTAAATTGAAACGCATTGATGAAAGTTCCATAATAACGCGGGGGATAATCGCCTCACCCTACGGAAATGGCGAGTCTGTTTTTTGTAAAATTCGGACGGGAATGACGCCTGGTTTGTCATTAAACTCCAGCGGGGAGGGGTTTATGTCCTCCCCGCTGGATGGAGATAAAATTTGAAAATGTCCAACGGGGCTGCGCCATTTACCCCAGTGCTTTTGCCATGAGTTCGCCGATTTGGCGGCTGAACCGGGCCGGGTTTTCAATTTTCCCGCCTTCACTCACAGTGGCCAGGTCATAGAGCAGGAGACTGTAATCTTTTAGCGCCACATCCTCCTGATTTTTTTCAAAAATGGATTGAATTTTTTCCATGACCGGATGGTTGACATTGAGTTCCAGTATCCGTTTGACGGCGGGCACGGTTTGTCCGGTGGCCTTGAGCAGCTTTTCCATATAGGCGCTCGCGTCATAGGTGTCTCCAGACAGGCAGGAAACCGAATCCCGCAAATGAGAAGACGGCTTCACTTCTTTCACTTGATCCGCCAGCAGGGATTTGATTTTTTCAAACAGGGATGAAAAGGCCGCTTTTTTGGTTTCATCCACTTTGTCAATATCCAGATCGCCTTTTTCCGCGCTTTTGAATTTCTTTTTTTCAAATTCCGGCATGGCCTGGATAATAAATTCATCCACCGGGTCGGTCATCAGCAGAACTTCAAAGTCTTTTTCCTTGAGGGCTTCCAGATGCGGACTGTTGATGATACTGGCGAGGCTGTCGCCGGTCATGTAATAGATATCGTTCTGGTCAGGTTTCATTCGGGCCGCATACTCCGTCAGAGAGACCCATTTGCCATCTGACTGGGTGGTCTTAAACCGGGCCAGTTTTGCAAGCCGGTCGCGGTTGGCCCAGTCCGAATGGATGCCTTCCTTGAGGACCGCGCCGAATTCATTGTAAAATTTTTCAAATTCTTCAGCCGGGAGCTGGTCTAATGCGTCCAGGATTTTTTTGATGAGGTTTTTGTGGATGTTTCGCACGAGTGCGTCCTGCTGAAGAATTTCTCGGCTGATGTTTAAGTTTAAGTCCGGTGCGTCCACCACTCCTTTGATAAACCGGAGATACGAGGGAATCAGTTCCTTGCAGTCATCCATGATAAATACGCGGCGGCAGTATAGCTGAGCCCCGTGTTTCCGTTCCGGCATAAACAGGTCAAAGGGTGCCTGGGATGGGATGTAGAGGAGCGCGTTGTATTCCGTGACCCCTTCCAACTTCCAGTGGAACCAAGTGAGCGGCGGATTCCAGTCGTGGCTGATGTGGGAATAGAAGTCCTTGTATTCCTCATCGGTGACGTCTTTTTTGTCTTTGGCCCAGATGGCCTTCATGGAGTTTAAGGTTTCCTCCTGGATGACCGGCGGCTTTTTAACAGGTTTGCCGTCCGGGCCGAGAATGGGCTTGCCGTCGTCGCTGGTTTCGGTTTCCACCCGTTCCACATCCATGACCACCGGGTAGTTCACGAAATCCGAATGTTTCTTCACCACCTGCCGGAGGGTCCATTCTTCCGTGAAATCCTGTTCGTCTTTTTCCACGGGTTTTAATTTCAGGATGATATCGGTGCCGCGGGAGGGCTTTTCCGCCGGTTCGATGGTATATTCGCCGTCGCCAGTGGATTCCCAGCGGGTGGCGGTGGTTTCCCCGGCGGCCTTTGTGACGATGGTGATTTTATCCGCTACAATAAATGCGCTGTAAAACCCCACGCCGAACTGGCCGATGAGCTCGGGGGCCAGTGTATTCTGGTTTTTGGCGTTTTCAATGGCCTGCATGAAGGCTGCGGTGCCGCTCTTGGCGATGGTGCCGATATTCTCCACCACCTCTTCATAGGTCATGCCGATGCCGTTATCCGACAGGGTCAGGGTCCGGGCGGTTTTGTCCGGCGTGATTTTGATTTTGAATTCCGCGCCTTCTTCCAGCAGCTTCGCATCGGTCTGCGCCTTGAAACTGAGACGGTCGATGGCGTCCGAGGCGTTGGAAATAAGTTCCCGCAGAAAAATTTCCCTGTTGGAATAAAGGGAATTGATAATCAGATGCATGAACTGTTTGACTTCGGTTTTAAATGAGTGGGTTTCTTTTTTGTGTTCCATGTTGTCTCCTTTATCTGTTAAACAAGGTATGAACGGTTGGATATATGATTCGATTGATGATAAATTATTTTTTACTATAATGGGTTCGGATTCCGGTTTGTCAAGCCCCTGACCCGGAAATCAGGCTGGAATCGTCTTCCTTACTTGTCGGAAATGGGCAACCTCAATGTATCTCCTTTTTGAAAATTTGACGCGGAAACAGGCCCAGACATGCGGCCTGGTGCTGTCCTCCGCCGGCCTGTCCCATCGGATCCAGCGGGACAAAGACGTGGGGTGGGGCGTGTGGGTGAGGGAATCCCAATATGACCAGGCCCTTGATATCATGAACCGGTATTTCGCCGAAAACCGGCCAATGTTTCCGGGACATGAGAAAGAGGCCCCGGTGGTGACCGCCGGGATGGTCATATCGGGGGCCTTGGCCTGCCTGGTGCTTCTCATGAGTCAAATATGGGTCAATGCCTCAGGAGATAAAGGGGAAATGGTCAACCGGTTCGGCGCGTCCGCCGCGGATATTCTTGGCGGGGAGTATTACCGGGCGGTGACGGCGCTTATGCTGCATTCAGATGATGTGCATCTGGCGGGTAACCTGACCGGCCTGTTTGTTTTTGGCGTTGCCGTGTGCGCTGTGACCGGATGGGGCGTGGGCTGGCTGATGATACTGGTGTGCGGCGCGTTGGGAAATCTCATAAACGCATGGATGTATGAATCCGCGCATGTCTCCATCGGCGCATCCACGGCGGTGTTCGGCGCTCTCGGGATACTGACCGGTTATCAGATTTTGTCCCGCGGCAGAACCTCCGTCAGGTTCGGGTCCGCGCTGGTCCCGCTGGCGTGCGGATTGGCGCTCCTGGGAATGCTGGGCTCCGCTGGTGTGCAGGTGGATATCATGGCGCATTTATTTGGTTTTTTTTGCGGTCTGGCAGCCGGATTGGGTTATGCAAAGATTTTTAAACATCCCCCCGGCCTGACCGTTCAATGGCTGGCCGTTTTGGTCGTCTCTGGGATTATCTTTTTCTCATGGCTTGCCGGATAATCCGGAAAGGCATACATATGAAACTGATCATTTTCACAGATCATAATCATTACCAGTAAAACCCGCCGGGAGGCGGAATCCATTTGGAACGCCATTGGCATGGATGATGCGTTTGTTGTGGAAAACGGGGGCGGTTGTTCTGGTGCGGGCGGAGGCGCCGGGAAGCCGGGGATGGAATGGGGTGATGGAGGCTGTTCTTGATGCATATGCGATCTGAAGTAATTGAAATTTTTAATAAAGCCGTTAGCGCCGTCCGGCCGGAGAACGTTTTTCCGGATCTGGTGTCCCTTACGGATGATATCCTGCGCGTGGGTGAACGGAGTTATCCCATTTCGAAAAAAGACGGGATTCATGTGTTCGGCAGCGGCAAGGCCGCGGCGGGTTCCGCAAAAGTCATGGAATGCATCCTTGGGGATCGTCTGTCCGGCGGGGTGGTGGTCTCGAACGTGAATGATCCGTCCCTGCAGACAATAAAGGTTTGCGTCGGCGCCCATCCGGTGGCTGATGAGCGGAGCATTGACGCGGCCAACCGGCTCATTTTTGAAATATCCCGCCTGACCAAAGATGATTTTTTCATCTATCTCCTGTCCGGCGGCACCTCGGCCCTTCTGGAACGGCCTTTTCCGCCGCTCACCCTTTCCGATCTTCAGAATGTCACCAAACTTCTCCTGGCCGCGGGCGCGCCCATTGAGGAAATGAACAGCGTGCGCAAGCATTTGTCAGAAGTCAAGGGGGGACGGCTGGGGCGCATGACGGAGGCCAGGGGGATGGTTCTGGTGATGTCCGATGTGATCGGGGACAGCCTGGACACCATCGGCTCGGCTCCCCTGTATCGTGACCGGACGACATTTCAGGATGTGGTTGAAATTATAGAAACATATGGATTATGGGACCGGCTGCCCGTATCCGTGGCCGGGCTTGTCCGGAGCGGGATGTCGGGAACTGTTCCGGATACCCCGAAAACACCGAATCATAGGATCGAGCATTTTCTTGTGGCAAGCAATATCAAGGCCCTGGAAAAAGCCAAGCGAGCGGCCCTTTCCCATGGAATCCCCGCCCACATCATGACCTCCCGGCTCCAGGGAGAGGCCCGGGAAGCGGCCAAAGCCATCGCTGCCCGGGGCCGGGAAATCATGGCGTCGGGGGCTCCCTTTTCGCCGCCGGTCTTCCTGCTGTTCGGCGGGGAAACCACCGTCACCCTCCGGGGGGACGGACGGGGGGGCAGAAACCAGGAATTGTGCCTGGCGGTGCTAAAAGAAATGGCCGGAAAGAAGGGGTGGGTGTTTTTGAGCGCCGGAACGGACGGCATTGACGGCAATTCGGATGCCGCCGGCGCGGTGGTGGACGCCTCCACCCTGCAAAAAGCGCGTGAACAGGGGCTTAATCCTGATGATTATCTGGCCCGGAACGATTCCAACGGGTTTTTTAAACAGACCGGGGATCTGGTCATCACCGGCCCGACCGGAACCAATGTGATGGACTTATCGATCCTTTATATAAGCGCAAACACATAAAAGGAGTGCTTTTCATGACAGTGAGGCACTGGTGATGGTGTCCGATGGCGGCTCAACGGATGATACGAGGGAGACCGAACGGGATATTGATCCGAAGTCCTAACAATAGAAATAAAATATTGAATTTTATAAATAGATTTGATTTATGAAACCATCCGTCCGGGTTTTGGTCCACGGACGGACAAAAAGGGGAGATGATGAAGCAAGCGGCGGCGTTGTTGTTTGAGGCGAAAATATTAAAGAATATTCCCAGGGCGGGGTTTCATTTTCTGGGGGTCGGCAGGGAATCGGTGGCGGAGCATTCCTTTTGCGCCACGTTTATCGCTTATGTCATGGCGAATATGGTTCCGGAATGTGATGCCCTGAAACTGATTTCCATGTGCCTGGTGCATGATTTGCCGGAAGCCAGGACCGGGGACCACAATTATGTGCAGAAGAAATATGTCGCCATCGATGAAGCCCGGGCGGTGGCGGACGCCGCCCGGAATTTGCCGTTCGGCGGAGCGCTCACGGATCTGATCACGGAATTTAACGAAAAAAAAACCTATGAATCCCTGCTGGCCCATGATGCGGACCAGTTGTCGTTTCTGCTAGACCTGAAATCCGTATCCGATATCGGCAACAACAGTCCGGACCAGTGGCTGCCGGTGGTGCATAAACGCCTGAAAACGGAGATCGGAAAGCGTCTTGCCCTGGAAATCCTGTCCACCCGGTGGGATGCATGGTGGATGGACGAATATGAAGAGTAATTCCAGTTCGCATTACGCGGCATCTGTGCCTGAATGCAAAATGGAATAAGTGCGGAGAGATCCTGATATGGAGCTTGAACTGGCAAAACTGGCGGCAGGTCTGAGCCTGGCTCCGGCCACAGTGGAACGGTGGATCCGTCAGGGAAGGCTGCCAGTCCGGCAAAAAGGCGGCCAATGTATTTTCAGCTTATCGTCCTTGCAAAAATGGGCGGTGGCCAATCGCATGACTTTTGTCCTGCCGGGTCAAGCGCCCCCCGGAGAGCCGGGAAACCAGGCGGACACCCTCTCTGACGCCATGCTACGCGGGGGGATTTTTTATGATACCGAGGGAGACACCATCGAAGCGGTACTTCATTCCGCTGTCAGCCGTATTCACTGGTTTGAAGAAGGAGCGCAGAAACAAAAGCTTCTTGAGAGCCTGCTTGCCAGAGAACAATTGATGTCAACCGGCATCGGCCGAGGCGTAGCCATCCCCCATCCCCGGCAGCCCATAGAAATGATTGCCGCGCCCCCCCTGATCACCGTCTGCTTTTTAAGGGCCCCCATTGATTATCATGCGCTGGACCGGCAGCCCGTGTTTGTTCTGTTTGTGCTGGTGTGCCCGTCCGCCAAAAGTCATCTCCGGCTGCTGGCCCGGTTGTCCTATTGCCTTCGGGAAGAGACGTTTGTTGATTTTTTGCGGCGCATCCCGGCAAATGATACTTTTTATGAAAAAATCCGAGAAGTTGATTCTCGATCTGATGGGCATGGAAAGTCATGGGAAAGGATATGAAACCCATACGGCGGCTTTTTCCCCGGTTTTATGCATGGGTTATGTTTTTTTTCCGGTTTGATGACCGTCTCATGCTGATTATTTTTGGGGCGCTGGTGGGATCATGCAGCGGGCTGGCCGCCCTGGCCCTGCATCACGGTTTGACTGCGCTGTCCGGGCTGATTCGCGGTTACCGGCCTTTCTGGTGGTCCTTTGTCTTGCCCGGCGTTGGGGCTGCGCTGTCCGCGTTATTTGTCGATAAATTATTCAGGGAGGGGAATGCCGGGCACGGCGTGCCGGAAGTCGTGTACAGCGTGTCCCGTTTTGGTGGACTCATGCGGTTCCGGTCGAGTTTTTCGCCACTTATTTCCAGTTGTCTGACCATCGGCAGCGGCGGATCCGCCGGACCGGAAGCGCCGGTGGTGATGAGTGGCGCAGCCATCGGATCAAACATCGCCCAGCTTTTTTCATTCAATGAACGCCAGCGGATAACCCTCGTGGGCTGCGGCACCGCCGGGGCCATCGCCGCTATTTTCAACGCGCCCATTGCCGGGCTGGTGTTTACCATTGAAGTGATTGTCGGCGAATGGTCAGCGATGAACATCATTCCCATTGCCGTGGCAGCAGTGTCCGGAGCGCAGGTCTGCCGGCTGCTTCAGGGTAATCAGATTGCATTTACCAGATTACAGTTTGCAACAGATATTACGGATACGCTGAGCGCTTTGGGCCTTGCCGTCATCACCGCGGCCGCCTCCATTCTGCTGACGCGGTCCCTGCGGATATCGCACCGGCTGTCTCTGTATGCGCCCGCGCCCGTATGGCTGCGGGCCGCTATGGGCGGATGCATGGTGGGAGGAATCGGCTGGTTTCTTCCGCAGGTGTTGGGCCAGGGATATCATTCTATTCAAACGGTTGTGCAGGGCGGGTTTTCACATGGCCTGTTGCTTGTCTCGCTGGTTGTGCTGGGAAAAATTCTGGCGACAGCCATCACGCTTGGCTGGGGCGGTTTCGGTGGGATATTTGCGCCTTCCCTAGTCATTGGCAGTTTCAGCGGGCTCATGTTCTACCGGTTTATCGCATGGGCATGGCCGGGTATCGCATGGGCGGATGAAGGCTGTTTCGCCCTGCTGGGCATGGCGGGCATGATCAGCGGGATTCTTCAGGCGCCCTTGACCGGTATATTCCTTATCGTTGAAATCACAGGGGGGTATGAGGTCATATTGCCCCTGATTCTGGTTTCCGTGATTTCCACCACGTTATGTCATGTGTTTGAGCCCGCATCGTATTATATGAAAGATCTGGTGGAAAAAGGCCATTTTTTAAGGCCCCGCACCGATGCACGGGTGCTGGCGGACCTCCGGGTGGCGGAACTGGTGGAAACGGATTGCCTGCCGGTCACCAAAGAGATGAATCTGGGGGATTTTATCAAAATCATGCAAAAATCCCGCAGGAATTTTTTCCCTGTTGAAGATGCCGCGACCGGCGCGTTTCTGGGAATGGTCCGCCTGGATGACATCCGGGAATATTTGTTTGACCCATTGCTTTATGAGACGGTTTTTATAGAGCAGATCATGGACAGCCGGGTCGAGACCGTCGGCCTGGAAGATGATGTGTCCGGCATCCTTTCGCGCATGGACGCCGGACATTTGTTCAGTATGCCCGTGGTTGCGGATGGCCGGTTTGTGGGCATGATTTCAAAAGCGACCTTGCTGGACAAGTACCGGTATGAACTCATGGTCCAAACCGGCCAAGGATAACCGGCCCTTGCCATTTCGCATTGTTTGGCAGGCTAACCTATTCTTAAAGGCTCACATGTTTGAGTTCAATATGCTGGCGAATAACGGATTTGGCGATTTTTTCAAACTGGGGGGTGATGTCGGAGACGAAAAATTTAGTATGGCCGGTTTTGGACATCTCCCGGTCCAGTTCCGGGTTATCGGTCAGAAAGGATTGAATTTGTTCGGCGACGGTGGTGGAAGAGCTGATCACCCGCACCCGCTTCCCGATTTTATGCTCGATAATGGGAATCAGCAGGGGATAGTGGGTGCAGCCGAGAATCAGGGTGTCGATCTGTTTCATTTTTAAGGGATGAAGGTATTTTTTGACGATCATCCGGGTTTCCGGCCGTTTCAGCCATCCTTCTTCCACCAGCGGCACCAGAAGTGGGCAGGCCGCGGAATACACTTTTGCTTCAGGCTTTCTTTCCTTGATTTTTTTTTCATAAATACCGCTGGCGACGGTGGCCCGGGTGCCGATCACCCCGATGACCGATTTTTTCGTCATTTTCAGGGAATGATTCACTGCCGGGGAAATAACCTCGAAGATGGGCAGGCTGAACCGCGATTGTAACGCGTCGGTGGCGACGCTGGAGGCGGTGTTGCAGGCCATGACAATCATTTCCGCCCCCTGCTTGATGAGAAATTCCGTGTTCTGGAGGGAGTAGTCAATAACCGTTTTACTGCTCTTATTCCCGTAAGGCGTTCGGGCGGTATCTCCGAAATAAATCATGTCATATCCCGGAAGCGTATCCATAATGGCGCGGACAACCGTAAGGCCGCCGATACCTGAATCAAAAACCCCAATCATGACGATCGATTATTCCTTAGCCCGGCGATTTTCGGATAATATTTTTTTGACTACCCCCTGTACGACAGGCAGCGGGAATTCCGTTCGAATCCCAGGGCAGCTCCCGGACATGATTTCCCAGTTGGCCGGGTCGACCACCACGCTTTCGATAAACGGCCATGCTTTGCACATGCGGGGTTTGACCGGATGAATCGTACACATTCTCGCCGCGTCCCAGAAAATGCAATATTGATCTTTTTTCTGGGCAAGCACCGGCGATCCCCCGGACATCTGGCAGTAATCCCGGGCAAAGGTGTCCGGGTGGGTTCCGATAAATTTCGAGATGGCTTCGATATCCGTCTGCGTGACGTAGGTGCCGCCGAACCCTTTGCAGCAATCCCCGCACTTTTGGCATTCGAACAAATCTTCGGGCCGAACGGACTTAAATGGCATGCCGCGCCTCCATGGCTTTTTTTAAGGTGACCTGATCCACATATTTTAATTCGCCGCCCACCGGAACGCCAGACGCGATCCGGGTGGCCGCCACGGGAAACCGGGTGAGGCGCTCGGAAATATAGCTTGCGGTCGCCTCGCCTTCCACACTGGTGCTGATGGCGAGAATGATTTCCCTCACAGTCCCGCTGGCTGCTTTTTCCAGAAGCTCCTTGATGCGGATATCGCTGGGGCCGATATTGTCCATGGGAGAAAGCAAACCCAGGAGCAGATGATAAGTGCCTGTATAAGCGCCTGATTTTTCGATTGCTACCATGTCGGCCTGGTTTTCCACAACACACAGCATGGCGGTATCCCGCGCGGGGTTGCTGCAAATGCCGCAAAGGTCTCCATCGCTTAATGCAAAGCACCGGGCGCAAAGCCGGACGTTCCTTTTCAGCTCGCTTAAGTTGCGAGCCAGTTCCAGAACGTCGGATTCAGGCGCATTCAGTAAATGCATGGCCAGCCGTTCCGCTGTTTTGGCGCCGATGCCGGGCAGCCGGTTCAAGCTGTGAATGACTTTTTTGATGGAAGCAGGATAATGGTTCATGGCTCTGCGATGATGGTTTTATTCAAATCGTTACATCAGACCGGGAATATTCAAGCCACCGGTCAGTTTGCTCATTTCGTTTGACACCATTTTCTGGGATTGCGTCAAAGCTTCGTTGACGGCTGCAAGAATTAAGTCTTGCAGCATTTCAACATCTTCCGGATCAACCACCTCTTTTTCGATGCGGATGGAAACGATTTCCTGTTTGCCGTTCGCCACCACTTTGACCATGCCCCCGCCGGCAGATGCTTCAACTGTTTTTAATGCCATTTCTTCCTGCATTTTGGCCATTTTATTTTGCATCTGCTGCGCCTGTTTCATTAACTGCTTCATATTGTTCATTTCAGGCCTCCTGTAAGAGTTTGATTCCAACGATTTTACCTTTGAATAATTTCATGGCTGCCGCAACCACCGGATGGCTGAGCGCCTCTGCTTCTAAAAGTCTGGCATCCAGTTTTTTTGTCCGGGATGCATCGGCGTCCGGCAAGCGGGGAGTGAGGGAAATTTTTATTTTTTCCCCAAAATAGCGGTTGCATATGGCTTGCAATATGTCCCGGTTGCCTGGCTTTTGAGCAAAGTGTATATTGAACTGACTGGTTGTAAAAGAGATATCAAGCGCGTCAGACGCGTTTTTTTTTGCCGTGCTGTCGGAGAAGCAGGCTTTTAATAAGGGTTGTTCTTCGGCCATGATTGCAAGGATTTTTTCCCATGACGTTGCCGCCGGTTCATCCGGATCAATGCTTGCCTGGCGGTTTTCGGGTGTGGATGGAAAAGACGCCTGAGGATGGTTTTCCTTTATTTCATCCGGCGATATTTTCTTTTCTGAAGCAGGTATCGGGTAAGCCGGAGCATCCAGTTGCGGAAGCCACTTTTTTAACATGTCGATTTTGTCGATGAGGGTGTCGATGGACATCGCAGGCGGCAGCTGCAATATGCGGAAAAAAGCAATTTCCATAGCCAGCCTGGGCTGGGCGGAAAACCGGACGCTGGACTCCTCCTTAAAAAGCATGTCCAGTATCTGGTTGATGCGTGTTTTTGGGATTTCCCGGACCTGTTCGCGCATGAGTTGCTGTTCAAATTCCGCAACATTGGAAAGCGCCCTGGGGCCGCTGTCCAGCTTGACCACCAGAAGGTTCCTGAAATGTTCAATAAATTCGGAAAACAGTTTTACCATATGCTGGCCCCGGTCGTAGAGCCGGTCGATGATATCGATGATTTTTCCGGCATCCCTGTCGAATATGGCCTGGGACATTTCAAACAGGCTCTGCCGGTCCAGGCCTCCCAGAATATCCACGATCTGTTCCGTGCCGATGGGGCCGGATGCGCTCGTAATCATCAGGTCCAGAAGGCTTAGGGCGTCCCGGATGCTGCCGTCCGCCTCACGGCCGATAATGGTGAGCGCTTCGCGGCTGATATCAATATGTTCTTTCCGGCAAAGGCTCGCCATGTGGTCAATGATGGCGTCAATATCCACCCGTCGGCAGTCATGGCGCTGGCACCGGGAAAGAATGGTGATGGGAATTTTATTGGGTTCCGTGGTGGCGAAAAAAAATTTGACATGGCCCGGCGGTTCCTCAAGGATTTTGAGCAGCGCGTTAAAGGCCGAATCCGAGAGCATGTGTACTTCATCAATAATATAAATTTTATACTGGCTGTGCGCCGGCATGTAATGGGCATTTTCACGGATTTCACGTATATTGTCGACTTTATTGTTGGATGCGCCATCGATTTCAAACACATCCGCCGCATGGCCGGAAGTGATTTCAACGCATGACCGGCAGGCATTGCAAGGGATCGCAGTGGGCCCGGATTCACAATTCACACATTTGGCCAGAATCCGGGCGATGGTAGTCTTACCGGTGCCCCTGGGGCCGGAGAAAAGAATGGCATGGGCCAGCCGGCCGGACGTGAGGGCATTGCCCAACGCTTTGGTGATATGGTCCTGTTTGACGACATCCTCAAATCGCTGGGGACGGTATTTCCGTGCAAGCACCAAGTAAGCCATGACGTGTTCCCAATCGAAATTCTTGCGTGATGGTTTAAATAAAGATGATCTCGTAAAAAGGCGTTTATGGTTTTCCGTAGCGGTTCCCATCCAAGTGACCATTCGGCGGATGCACAAACAGCAGGAGCGGATTTTTATAGACAGATTGAAGGGAAAGGGGTGTTGTGCCGGTTAAGCGTGGCGGAGAGAGAGGGATTCGAACCCTCGGTACCCTTTCGAGCACACACGCTTTCCAGGCGTGCACCTTCAGCCGCTCGGCCATCTCTCCGTAAACTTATGAAATCAGATGCGATATGTAAAATGGCGGAGAGGGTGGGATTTGAACCCACGATCCCGGTTACAGGATACCGCTTTTCGAGAGCGGCGCCTTCAGCCGCTCGGCCACCTCTCCAAATGATCAAGCGCCCACTATTTGATTCACCATATGAAAATCCGCGTTGATTCCTGAACGCCTCTTATAAAGTCCGCAAAATATCCACTTTGTTCTTTGGTGTCAAATAAAAAGTAACCGAAAGGCATCAAATAGACGTTTTAAGCGACGTCAACAGGGTATCCCTCTGTTTGCACCATGTCCGTTAGGACTTTAGAAAAACTGGATGGGTGATGGTGACGCCCGGCCCGCCGCCTTTGATACCTTCAATAAGAATCCGCCGGGCGGGGACGCCGGGCCGGGTGTAAATGACAGACAGGGTTTTGGGCTCGATTCCAGCCTGCCGCATCTGGGTGATGGCATCCGTCATGCGGTGTGCCGGATACACCATGAAGAGCCGGCCTGCCGGACGAAGCATCCGCCGGGCTGCTTCAATGATGTCTTGCAGGGTGACATGAATCTCATGCCGGGCAATGGCCATCCTGGCGTTTGGATTGATCCGGCCGGAAGCTTTTTTGATGTGGGGAGGATTGGATATCACCACATCCACCGGGCCGGATATCAGAGCCGGCAAGATCGTTTTAATATCCTGATGCAGGATGGCCACGCGGTTCGTCATGTGGTTGTCAGTGATATTCCGCCTTCCGATATCCACCTGTTCCTTATCTATTTCAACGCCATAGATAAGCGTATCCGGATGACGGCCGGCCAGAATCATGGCGATAACGCCGCACCCGGTGCCCAGATCAAGAATCCGGTCGCCTGGAAGAATTTTTGCAAAGTCGGCGATGGCCAGCGCATCCAGCGAATAGTGGTAACCATATGGAGGTTGTGTGATTTTCAGGCAGCTGTCAACCATGGAGTCAGCGATTCCTTCCGTGAAGGGATTCAAATTTAAAAATTGCCTGTTTTCAGCTTGATTTCACCGATGCGGTCATGCCCCATTTCCTGGTTGATTTTTTGTATGATATCGTGGAGCTGAAACCGAAGTTGATGGGCCACCGTCGAACTTTTGACCGTGATCAGCAAAATATTTTCCTTCAAAGCCGATGGTTGCGCATTGTCGGTAATGGCCGCCTGGAACGATGAATGCCAGACACGCCGGATGACATCCAGGTCTGTGTGGGTTTCTTTGCGGCAAGTGCCGATAATGGCATGAAGCACTTCTTTGATATGAACGGAACCGGTATTTTTATAAGGGCGTCTGCTTTGCATTTTTTGATATGTCCATAACGAAGATGATTCTTTTAACACGTGGCGCATAAAAGTCTTTTTCGCCATAGAATATGGCTGAAACGATGTGAATGCAATCATAAAATCTTCCCCGTTTTTCCTTGACTTGAAAGGCTCTGTTTATTACCTATAGATAAATTATCCACACATTTAAATGATATAGGAAAGTGTCATGAACTGGGATTGGGAAAAACTGCAGCAAAAGCAGAAAGAACGCAGCGCCGCCACTGGCGGCATAAAGCCGCCTCAAATGGATGAAATGTTAGATAAGCTGAAAGGTTATAAGTTCCCTGGCGGTTGGATGCTGCTGATTCTGGCGGTTTTTGTGCTGTTTATAGGGACATCCATGATCTACACGGTGGGTGTCAATGAAGTCGGCGTGGTTCAGCGGTTTGGAAAGTATGTCCGGACGGAACCGCCCGGATTGAATTTTAAACTGCCTGCCGGCATTGAAAAAGTAACGAAAGTGAAAACACTGCGGGTATACAAGGAGGAATTCGGGCTAACGTCAAATCAGTCGGATATGCCACGGGCGGGTGTCAGCGGCCAAGGCCTGGATGAATCATTGATGCTGACCGGCGATCTGAATGTCGGGGTGGTCCCCTGGATTGTGCAGTACCGGATCAAGAATTCCTATGATTATTTATTTAATGTTAAAGATGTAACCCAGTACCTAAGGGATCTGTCGGAGTCGTCCATGCGCCTTGTGGTGGGAGACAGGAGCATTAATGAGGTGATCAGCAACCGGGAGGAAATCGCCGATACCGCAAAAATCTGGCTTCAAAAAGAGCTTGATGCGGCTAAGACCGGCATTGAAATTGATACGGTGGAATTAGGCAATACCAATGTTCCGGAACCGGTTCAGGATTCATTCAACAAGGTGAATCAGGCGGTTCAGGAAAAAGAAAAGCTCATTTATGAAGCCAGGGAGG
Organism: Desulfobacteraceae bacterium; assembly: GCA_027353395.1. GTDB lineage: Bacteria > Desulfobacterota > Desulfobacteria > Desulfobacterales > Desulfosalsimonadaceae > SURF-3. The sequence continues at coordinate 418 of DAIEHU010000024.1, read as the reverse complement.
AATACAACAGGGTCATTCCCAAGGCAAAAGGAGAGGCGGAGCAGACCATCAAGTCATCCGAGGGTTATGCCACGGAACGGGTGAATGAGGCGAAAGGGGATGCGGCGCGGTTTATCTCTCAATATGAAGAGTATGCCAAAGCCAAGGATGTGACCCGGCGACGGCTCTACCTGGAAACGGTGAAGCTGGTGTTTCCGAATCTGGGGGAATTATATGTGATTGATTCGGGTCAGAAGAATGTGTTGCCATTGCTCAATCTCGGAGAAAAATGGGGATTACAAAAATGAAGACTCAATATATCGCGTTGCTGATTGTTGCTGCGGTTGTCTGTATTGGATTTGCCGCATCCGCATTTGTGGTGGATGAAACGGAAATGGTGGTGGTGACCCAGTTCAATCGGGTGGTGGGCGATCCCATC
>DAIEHU010000249.1 GCA_027353395.1 Desulfobacteraceae bacterium | reverse complement strand
CCTATGCTCTCATCAATGAATTCCGGGCTTCCGGCACGGGCAAAATCATGACCGTGGAAGATTCGATCCGGTGGCTGTTTAAAGACATTGAACAATATCAAGTCAATCCAAAGGCCCAATTCACCCATGCGGAAGCGCTGAAATCCTGCATGAACAACCGTCCCAATGTGGTTTATATGCAAAACATCACCGATCCGGAAGTCCAGGCCGCCATCCGTCAGGCTGCGGACGCTGGGCAATGCTTCCTTGCGGGGATCGAAGCGTTGGATGCATTCGATGCGCTGAATCGCACCAGAGCCGCCATCGGACCGGTGATTTCCGCTATCGTAAATCTGCAACCCGTGAGACGTTTGTGCGACCACTGCAAGGAAAAATATCCGTTGTCTCCAAAAGAAATGGATGATCTCTTTATCTATCAGGGAAATCCAAAAATATGCGGCTTCCGGGAAAAGGGCTGCCCGTATTGCAGAAACACCGGATTTGCTGGATATATCGGCATTTACGAAGTATTAAGCGTTCCTCCTGAATTGCGGGAGTCCATCGCCGGCAATGCATCCCTCGATGAAATTCGCGCGAAAAGCCAGCGGTTTGGGTTTAAAGACAAAACACACGACGGCATCAAAAAAGCGCTCAGGGGACTGACGACGTTAAAGGAGCTTGATATCCTCCGCCAGTCGTAATTTTCCTTCAGAAACCATGTCATTTAACAGGAGCGTCTTATCCACAATGCATACAAACGACACTACGATAAACATTCTGGTGGCTGATGACGAAACAGCCACCCGGCACATGATAACCCAATACCTGAAAAAAAAAGGATATACTGTTTTCGAGGCGGCGGATGGTTTTGAAGCATTCACCGCCATCATCGATCAGACCATCAATATCGCCATTATCGACTGGATGATGCCCGGCATGAACGGCCTTGAATTATGCCGGAAAATCCGCGACTATCAAAAAGGCCCCTATATTTTCATTATTATGCTGACGGCCAAAACAAAAAACAATGAATTAATCGAGGGCTTTGAGGCTGGAGTGGACGAATATGTCCACAAACCGTTGAACCTCCAGGAACTCATGGCGCGCATCCATGTGGGAGCCCGGATTGTGGGGTTGGAGCGGAAACTTTTAGAAAAACAGAGGGAATTGACCAACAACAATCAGATGAAAAACAAATTCATCGGCATTGTCGCCCATGACCTTCGGAACCCATTGATTTCCATACGGGGATTCAGCGAGCTCCTGATCAAGGATTCCCAGAATTTCACCAGCGAACAAAATGAGTTTTTAGATATCATTCATACCACCAGCCGGAACATGCTGGCCATGATCAATGACCTCCTGGACATTTCCCGGATTGAAAGCGGCAACATGCTGCTTGACCTGCAACCAGGGGCGCTGAAGGTGATGATTCTGGAAAGGATCCAGATCGTCAGCCTTCAGGCAGCCAAAAAGCATATCACCATTCACAAAGACCTCTCCACCATTCCGGAAATTGTTTTTGACCATCATCGCATGGGGCAGGCGGTGGATAACCTGGTCACCAACGCCATCAAATTTTCGCCCAGCGGCTCCAACGTGTATATAAAGCTGAAAAAAGTGAAGAGCAATGTTCATTTTGACGTAACCGATGAAGGGCCGGGCATCCCTCAGGAAGAACAGCATTTGCTGTTCAGCGAATTCCATCGGCTGAGCGTCCGGCCGACCGGAGGGGAAACCAGCACCGGATTGGGGCTGACCATCGCCAAAAAAATCATCGAAGCCCACAATGGGAAAATCGAATTTGAATCCAGGGAAGGCCGGGGGTCCACCTTCCGCCTGATCCTGCCGCTTGTGGCCGAACCGGCGCAGAGTCTGTTTGAAAACCCTGTCTGATGCCTCAAGCTGCTCAAATCCAATCTTTTTTCACGAAAAAACCATTCAAATGGTAGACCCCGGATGCTCCCAAACCGGCCCGCTTGAGTGCCCGGAAAATTGTCCGGGTTGCGGCCATAAAAGAATGTTTCCCGGCGCGCGCCTCCTGCAGAAAGAAGCCTGGCTAAACCAAAAGCTGCGTTTGTGGAAAACCCGGATGGCCCCCATCCAGACCGCGCCCGAAGATCTGCAGTGGCGTTACCGGGGTAAAGCCTGCCTGTCCACCCGGTGGGCCCCTGAAGGCTGGCGTTTCGGCCTTATCCGGCGGGATACGGTTATCCCCATTCATGATTGTCCCATCCACACACCCGCAGTCCGGCAGGCCATCGCCCTGTTTTCCACGGCCCTGCCCCCTTCCACCGGGTTTCCCCTGGTGTATTACGCCCATTCCGGCAGCCTGGTCACGCTGGTGGTGAAATCTGCTGAAACGCCCACATTGACATGGCTGGATGACGGGTTTAAAAACCGGCTGGAAATGATCGGCATCCAAGGCTTGTGGCTGCACCTGCATCCGGCTGCCGGGAAAAAGGTATTCGCCAAAAACGTCTGGCGGCTTCTGTGGGGTGCGCCAAAGGCTCTTGACGCGGATGGGTTTGTTTACGGCCCCCGGTCTTTTCAGCAGCTCATCCCGCAGCTTTATCATCAGGCGATGGACAGCGCGGCCGCATTTCTTGATCCAGCTCCGGATGACTGCATGGTGGACCTGTATTGCGGTTCAGGAATCGGGCTGGCCCGGTGGCGGCGGCAATGTGATCATGTGATGGGGATTGAACTGGACGGCGAGGCCGTATCAAACGCCCGAACCAATGCGCCGGGAGCGATGGTGTTACGGGGTGCATGCAGGGAACGCATTCCCCAGTTGCGTGAGTGGACAGACATGCAGCCGCCCGCCCGGAAACGTCTGATCTATGTCAATCCCCCTAGAACCGGCCTGGAACCTGAGGTGCTCCAATGGATTGTCACAGGATACCGGCCCTCGCGAATGGCTTATCTGTCATGCAGCGCCGGAACCCTTCACCGGAATTTAACCGGGCTTGAGGCCGCCGGATACCGGTTGGACCGGATTATCCCTTTTGACTTTTTTCCCAACACCCCTCACGTGGAAACCTTGGCGCTGCTGAAGTCCCCTGAAGACATGCCTTGAACTCTCCGAGCCTCCGGGCCTCTGCGGGAGACCATGATGGGAAATCCATCCACCTCCCCGGTCAGCAGATTTTCCCGGTGGCTCCATAAACCGAAAGCACCAGCCAGGTTTTGACATCCAGTTTGGCGCGTTCCGCATTGCACAAAGCCGCCGCCTCATCCGGCGTTACCAGAAAAGTTTCGATATCTTCGGACGCGGTATTGCCGAGCCTTGACGGCTCGCCCGCGCATTCCACATATACCAGGGTGACGGATTCGTCGGTCATGCCGGCCGACGAATACACCGGGGGACTTTCCTTGATCCACCGGGTGACCGTCAAGCCGGTCTCCTCCCGGAGTTCCCTTGAAACGGATGCGGCAACCGCCTCCCCTTTCTCCACCAGCCCGGCCGGAAACCCATACTGATAATCCCCTATGGACAGACGGAATTCCCGGATAATCACCAGCCGGTTTTTTCCCGCGTGAAAAGGGACAATCACCACCGCATCCGGGGATTTCCGGATATCCGTCCCGCACTGGGGCGGATCGTTGCGAGACGCAAACCGCCACACCCGATCCCGCCCCTCCGCATCCGAATACCGGGTCTCAAACAGGTTCAGGTAAGGATAGTCCGTAACTTTTTGAACAGATTGTATCTTCATTGCCATTTTCCATGCGCCTGGGGCTTTTGAGGGGATGCCGCCCATTAAAACGTCCGGCGGTTCCACCCGAACATGCTGCCGTCAATGGCGGCAAAATCAATGTATGTCCGCTCCGGCGGCACGTCTATCGCCGAGTGGATAAAATCGCAAATCGCCTTGGCATACGCCTCGCATTTGGCGGCGGCAAGGCCGATGCTTTTTACGGTAACAATGGCGGAAGGCCCGGTATCACTATTAAAAATCATGGGCGTGTTTGCACAAACCGACACCATGATCACCTTTTCCGGCTTGCCCAAAAGGCCACTGATAAAGGATGAGGTCTGTTTCAAAACAATTTCAGCCCTGGATGCATCTAACGTCTGGCTGGTTTCAATACGGATATACGGCATCATGTCCTCCTGATAAGAGATCAAAAACTATGTCTGTGGAGCAGTTAAACTGTTATAAATTTCAATGCTTTTTCGCATCGCCGCCGCCACTATGCGTTCCACGGATTCCCGGTTGTGCTGGATGGCATAAAGAAGCGTTTCATAATATGTTAATGAAGCGTTCCGGGCGGCTTCAA
>DAIEHU010000248.1 GCA_027353395.1 Desulfobacteraceae bacterium | reverse complement strand
AGCGACGGTGAAATCCAAATAGAAATAGATGAAAATGTCCGATTAAAAGACGTGTTTGTTATCCAGTCCACCAGCACCCCAGTGAATGACAACCTGGTGGAACTGCTGCTGATGATCGATGCCCTGAAACGCTCTTCCGCCAAACGAATCACTGCGGTTATCCCCTACTTCGGATACGCCCGCCAGGACAAAAAAGTGGCGCCCAGGGTTCCCATTAGCGCCAAACTGGTGGCGGACATGCTGACCACCGCCGGCGCCAACCGGATCATTACCATGGACCTGCATGCCGGTCAGATTCAGGGCTTTTTTAATATCCCCGTGGACAACCTGTTTGCTGCGCCGGTAATTATTGACTATATGCGAAACCAAATCACCCATGATACGATCATTGTCTCACCGGACGCAGGGGGTGTTGAACGGGCAAGGGCATTTGCGAAACGGCTGGACTGCGGCCTGGCCATTATCGATAAACGCCGGGATGCGCCCAATAAGGCCAAAGCAATGGCGGTCATTGGTGATGTCAACGGGAAACGGGCCATTATTCTGGATGATATGGCCGATACCGCGGGCACATTGACGGAAGCCGCAAAGGCCCTGGCCGGAAAAGGCGCCAGCGAAGTGCATGCCTGTTGCACTCATCCGGTTTTATCGGGACCGGCTATTGACAGGATCACAGATTCCGTATTACAGACAGTCGTCGTCACAGACACTATTCCCTTATCCGATAAAGGCAGGGGCTGCCCTAAAATAAAAGTGCTTTCCATATCCAGCCTCATCGGGGAAGCGATTCTTCGGAGCCATACCGGAGATTCCGTCACATCATTATTTATCTAAAAAACTGAAATACAGGAGGCATAAATTTTGGAAATACATAGAATAGAAGCGCAACCGCGGCATTCCACAGGGAAAGGCACCGCACGGGCATTGCGCCGGGAGGGAAGAATTCCCGCGGTTCTCTATGGGTCTGACATGGACAGCGTCAATCTCTCTCTTGGCACCCATTCGGTGGATCTGCTGCTGAATAGAATCAATTACGCGCAGACCCTTTTGAATCTGGTTGTGGCAGGGGATGCACCCATTGACAAGACAGTCATGATCAAAGAGATTCAAGCCGAGCCCCTCAGCCAGAATCTTCGCCATGTTGATTTTTATGAAATCGACATGAAGCGGAAATTAACCGTCACGGTTCCAATCGTCATCACCGGCGTTGCAAAAGGCATTGAAGACGGTGGCGTTCTTCAAATCGTCCGCAGGGAACTGGATGTCAACTGTCTGCCGGATGCAATCCCGGAAAATGTTACCGTTGATGTGACGAACCTGGAAATCGGCGACTCCATTCATGTCAATGAGCTGAAGCTGGACGGCGCTGGCGAAATTCCCCATGATGTGAATTTTACCATCGTCACGATTGTCAGCCCTAAACGTGCGGAGGCCGAGGGAAAACCGGCTGAAGGCGCGGAAGAAGCGCCAACCGAAGCCGCTGCCGCTCCTGAAAAATAATCTGCTGGACATGGGCCGTCTCCTGATTTTGCGATCAAACACCCTTGATAATGCCGATTGCGCATTTAGCCGCCTGTGATGCCGAATGATCCGTGGATGATTGTGGGGCTTGGAAACCCGGGCCGTGAATATGAAAAAACAAGGCATAATATCGGGTTCATGGCGATAGACAAGCTCGCCGGAAATTGCGGGATTGCGCTAAGTCAAAAGAAATTTGACACGCTATTTGGGATGGGAAAGATTGAAAATATACCGGTCATATTGGTAAAACCCATGGCCTATATGAACCGAAGCGGCCCGCCGGTCCAGCAACTGTCCGATTATTATCAACTGGAATTAGACCATATACTGGTCATACATGACGATATTGACATTTTATTTGGAAATTTAAAAATCAAACCGAAAGGAGGGCATGGGGGGCATAATGGCATAAAGTCTATTATCGGTGCCACTGGCGGAACGGAATTCCCGCGGATCAGAATTGGCATCGGGCGTCCGGATGAACATCAAAAGGATGTCGTAAATCATGTGCTCGGCAAATTCACTCCTGATGAAATGCGTTATTTGGAACCGGTTCTGGCCGATGCCGTGGACGCTGCTCAATTAATCATTAAAAAAAACATCACTATCAGTATGAATCAATTTAACAGAAATAGCAGAAACGAAGTAGTATCTGATAAACTTTAATCTTTTGTAAGGGAGGAAAAACATGGAAGCGTTAATGGGAAACATTCCACTCACATGTACAATCGTTGGACTGGTGGGTATTCTGTACTCACTGCTCGTTGCCGGAATCATCAAGGGCGCCCCGGCCGGTAATGCAAGAATGCAGGAAATCTCCGGCGCTATTCAGGAAGGCGCCATCGCCTATCTGAGCCGTCAGGCAAAAAGCATGGGCGCTGTCGGCGTTGTTATTTTCGGCGTGATCTTTTTCACGCTGGGCGCCAAAACCGCCGTTGGTTTTTTAATCGGCGCGATGTCTTCTTTTATAGCCGGCTATATCGGAATGCGTGTTTCGGTTATCGCCAACGTCAGAACCACTGAAGCCTCAAGAAACGGTCTGGCCGCCGGCCTGGCCATGGCTTTCAAGGGCGGTTCCGTTACCGGTATGCTGGTCGCGGGCTTAGGCCTGACCTCTTTGGCCGGGTTTTTCACCTACATGGTCGCATCTGCTCCTGCAGCCACTCCCATGATCGACAAAGTCGTTCCGCTGGTTGCCCTTGGCTTTGGCGGCAGCTTGATTTCCATCTTTGCCCGGTTGGGCGGCGGTATCTTCACCAAAGGCGCTGACGTCGGCGCTGACTTGGTGGGTAAAGTGGAAGCCGGAATTCCGGAAGATGATCCAAGAAACCCTGCAACCATCGCCGACAATGTCGGTGACAACGTCGGTGACTGCGCTGGAATGGCAGCTGACCTTTTTGAGACCTATGTTGTGACCCTTGTTGCTGCAATGCTTCTCGGCACATTGCTTTTCCCGACCAATAATGTGGTGGTCTTCCTGCCTTTGGTGCTGGGCGCAGTCTCCATTATTGCTTCCATCATCGCCATGTTCTTCGTTCGTTTGGGCAAAAGCGAATATATCATGGGCGCGCTTTACAAAGGGATGTTCGGAGCGGCTATCATTGCAGCCGTGGCATTTTATTTTGTCACCAATTATATGGTTACCGCGGAACTTAAAATCGGTGCGGAAGTCATCACCGCGATGAATCTGTATTACGCTGCTCTGGTAGGCCTTGTTCTCACAGTATTGATTGTTGTCATCACTGAATATTACACAGGTATTTACGGGCCGGTAAAACACATTGCCGAAGCCTCCACCACAGGTCACGGAACCAATATTATCGCGGGTATCGGCGTCAGCCTTCAGGCCACTGCGGCGCCGGTTCTGACGATCTGCGTCGCAATCTATACCGCTTATCATTTCGCCGGCCTTTATGGCATCGCCATCGCTGCTGTTTCCATGCTGTCCATGACTGGTATGGTTATCGCGATCGATGCTTACGGCCCGATCACCGACAACGCCGGCGGCATTGCCGAAATGGCTGAACTGGACGACAGCGTCCGCGCCGTCACCGATCCTCTGGATGCGGTTGGAAACACCACAAAAGCGGTTACCAAAGGCTACGCCATCGGTTCCGCCGCACTGGCGGCCCTGGTTCTTTTCGCTGCCTACACCCAGGAATTCGCCCTGCACGGCGGCGAAGGCAAAATCGCGTTTGATCTGTCCGACGTGAATGTCATCATCGGTCTGTTCATCGGCGGACTTCTGCCTTACCTGTTTGCCTCCATGGCCATGAGCGCCGTCGGAAAAGCTGGAGCAGCCGTTGTGGATGAGGTGCGGCGTCAGTTCCGTGAAATTCCCGGCATTATGGAAGGCACATCCAAACCCGATTATGGCGCCTGCGTTGATATCGTCACCAAGTTTGCATTGAGCCAGATGATGGTTCCGGCGCTTCTCCCGGTTATCACCCCATTGCTGGTTGGCTTTTTCCTGGGCAAAGTGGCCCTGGGCGGTCTTCTGATCGGCAGTATCGTCACCGGTCTGTTTGTCGCCATCTCCATGACAACCGGCGGCGCGGCATGGGACAACGCCAAAAAATACATTGAAGAAGGCTATTTTGGCGGCAAGGGCAGTGATGCCCATAAAGCAGCGGTTACCGGCGACACCGTCGGCGACCCCTACAAAGATACCGCTGGTCCGGCAATCAATCCGATGATCAAAATTCTGAATGTTGTTGCATTGCTGATGGTTCCTTTCCTGATGTAATATCACAA
>DAIEHU010000247.1 GCA_027353395.1 Desulfobacteraceae bacterium | reverse complement strand
CCGGTTTCAAAACTGAATTTTGCCTTTGCCACCGGCAACAACTCCACGCTTTTTGATCATGCCGGGCTGTCTGAAACAAGAGATATTCTTCTGGCTGAAACGGTGTTATCCATGCTGACGTTTCAATGCTTTTCACCCGGCGGTCTTATTTCCCAAGTATACTGGAACGGTGTGCAGACCGGAAAATCCTCAAAAGATGCCCCATGTGTTCCCGCCTCCATGATACACGCATTTCTGAGAGGGAGTAATCTTTTAACAACCATTAGCCTTAATCTTCCAACTTATGAGGATGTGGCTATGAGCTATGGAAAGCGTCCGATCGGTCGGCCTTTATGGGAATGTATGCCGCGATCGTTATCCGATGACGCCGGGGTTGGCAATGCCACGGGCACCTATTTGGGTCGGCTGGCGCCGATGACAAGGCTGATCCTTCTGCATCCAGAGGGGGCACACATGCTTTTAGGTGATGGGCTGATTTATCCGGCCTTCACGGATGGGTTTCCGCCTGAATCGACGGCCACCGTTGTGACTAGAAAAAATGGCGATTCAGAAGAGCGTGCGATCCTATCTTATCGGCCATCAAAAGCGGTTTGGCGGGAACTTGCCGCCATTGCTGTCAAAAGAAAATCCGATGGCGCGGGCGGCCCGCTGTCTCTCCGGGCCATACAGGATGGAAAAGATTGCGACTTGATGGTTTCGGCAATGGCAAGGAATAAGGCCACCATTGTTGATATGGTTGAATCCGTTTTTCATATCCCCACCCAGCTTTTTTGCGAAGATGGCCATGTCGCCTATGAATCCGAAGTGGGTGTTTCGGAATCCATGGCCGGGAGACTTGGATGGGCTGTCGAGACCTATCGAAAAGAAACCGATGCGGGGTGGGAAGGCAAACTCAAGTCGGCCGGTCCAGCCAAAAGCGAATTAAAAGCCCGGCTCCATGCCGTTGCCACGACCCATTACTGGACCAACGTCGAAAAGAACCTGTCGCTATTGATGGCGCATATTAAAGCGCTCGACAGTGGTGACGCCATTTCCATCCGCGACATTTGGCGAAAAATGCTGTTTACCGCCGCCTGTGACGCATATAAAACCGCCTGCGGGCAGGAAACACCCAGGCAGATGCGGGCCTTTGCCAAAGGGTGGCGAAAATTGACCGCCCCGAAAGAGGAAACCGAATCAAATATCACCAATGAAACCACTGAGGAGGAAGCATGAGCCGGCTTTTGGAAAGACTTCGCAACTACAAAAATAACCGGGGGATGATGGCGAATCTCCGGTGTGCGCTGGTGGAAAGCAAAAAACACCGGGCATGGCCGGTACTGAATCGGCTGGGCATCGCTGTCGATGATGATATCGCCGCTTTTGTGGCCGGGCTTTTCGCCACCCACCCGGAAGAAGCATCCACCGGAAACCTCGGAACAACCTGTCATCATATTGAGCGGCAGAGGGAAGGCCAGCGTTCGGATGACGCCAAATTGACCCCCACGGAACGGCGTTTTCAGCATTTGCTATCCGCCGAACCCGGAGAGGAATTGCATGGCCGGGTTTTGCGTATGGTGCTTTTGGCCAAGGCCCACGCAATCCCGGTAAATTTTGAAAAATTGGAAACCGATCTCAAATTCTGGAATGACCGGACCAAAATCAACTGGGCCGCTGCTTTCTGGACGCCTGGTATCCAGACGGAAACGGAGGAAACGAAATGACCTGGCTTGTCCGTATGGAAGTGGATGCCGATATTGCAAGGATGGCCGGGATGGTTGACAGTTATGCCTGGCACAAAAAATTATGGGATTGTTATCCGGATTCGCCCGAATCCAAAAGGAATTTTTTAACCCGGATCGACTTTCTGGAAAGTATGTTCCGCGCATGGTTGCTCGGGCCGGGAAAACCGGTCAGGCCTGAATGGTGCCCGCCGGAAGGATTTTCGGCCAGGGAAATCGCCCCGACGTTTCTTTCCCATCGCTTTTACGCCTTTGATCTGAAGGCCAATCCCGTTAAAACCATTGTGCAGCGGGGTCCAAACGGCGAAACCTTGTTTGGGCCGAATGGAAAACGGATGCACGGCAAGCGCGTTCCGCTGGTGAAACCGGATGCCCTGCGCGAGTGGTTGATCCGAAAGGCTGAAACCCGATGCATGGATAAAAACGGCCTGAAGATACCCGGCGGGTTCCGTGTCCTGGAGAACAGGCCTCTTGAAATTTCGCCTGTGACGGAAAGTCATTTTCGTAAACAAGGCGTATCCGGCTGTCATGTCGGGGTCCGGTTCCGTGGAATCCTCGAAGTGACACACGCGGAACACTTTATGAAAACCTATTGTTCAGGCATCGGCAGCGCCAAGGGATTTGGTTTCGGCCTGGTGCTGCTTGCGCCCGTTAAATTGGATTAACCGAAAAATCATAATATATAAGGAGAACATACATGAAACATCTGGAGCTTCACATTATTCAGTCAGTGCCTGTGTCCTGCCTTAACCGGGATGACCTCAATTCACCCAAAACAGCGGTTTTCGGTGGTGTTCAGCGGGCGCGGGTATCGAGCCAGTCATGGAAACGGGCGATACGGGAGATGGCGAAGGATTTGATGCCGGATCATTTTAAAGGCGAAAGAACCCGGCGCATGGTTTTTACCCTTAAAAATTTGTTGGTTGCAAAAGGCATCGACGCTGACTGTGCAAATGCCATTGCGGAATATGTAGCCGATATTGTTGAAACCTTGGATTCAAAAATCGATGAGGACGGCATCAGAAAAATCAAAACCCTGATGTTCTTTTCCGATGCGGAATATGACAGCATTGCTGAAGCGATTTCAAGTTCGGAAGATGTGAAAAGCGCGCTTGACCAGCTTTCAAAAGCCTTGTTGGAAACCGATGACAAAACCAGGGAGAAATCTAAGGAAAAAGCATTGAAAGCAATGGGAAAAATCCTTGAGAAAGGCGCGATCGGCAAAGCCATTAAATCAGCCCAGCTCAAAGACGCCGCCGACATCGCTCTTTTTGGCCGGATGGTGGCGAATGATCACTCCCTAACGGTGGAAGGGGCTTCCATGTTTTCCCATGCGCTTTCCACCCATAAAGCCGACAACGAAATCGACTTTTTTGCTGCGGTGGATGACCTGCAAACAAGCGATGAGTCCGGCGCTGGCATGACAGGCACCCTGGAATTCAATTCCGCCACCTATTATCGGTTTGCCGCCCTCAATCTGGACATGCTGGCCGACAAGGACCATCTGGCCGCCATGAGCAAGGAAGAACGGCAGAGTGTTGTGCGCACGTTTGTGGAGGCCTCCATCAAGGCCATGCCGACGGCCCGGAAAAATTCAATGAATGGCAACACCATGCCCGATTATGTGCTTGGGGTGGTGCGGGAAAAAGGGCATCCGGTTCAACTGATCAACGCCTTTGAGGAACCGATCCGCTCCAATCAGGGTTATGCAGCCAAATCCATCGAAAAAATGCGGTCCAAATATGCCGCGCTCTCCGATACATGGGGAATAAAGGCGGATTTTGAGGCATCGATCCCTGATATTTCTTTGAAAATTTTTTTGGAAAAGGTGAGCACCCATGTCATCTGATACCCGTTTTCTGGCCCTTCGACTGGAAGGGCCGATGCAATCCTGGGGGGTTGACAGTCAATACAACCGACGCAATACCGGCCTGATGCCCACAAAAAGCGCCATTGCCGGGATGTGTTGTGCCGCCCTAGGCCTGTCTCGGGGATGCATGGCGGAACAGGAATTTTTATCCGATTTCAAAAGAGTCAAAATGACCGCCATTGCCATCCCCGGAATGAACAAATGGGGAAAAGAGATTCCCGTGCGTCGTTTGCAGGATTATCATACGGTTCAAAATACCCGGACGGCCGAAGGAAAAACCAAGGATTGCCATATCACGCACCGGCAATATCTTATGGATGCCGCCTTTGGTGTCGTTCTTGAAGGAGATGCCGCCTTTCTGAAAAAAATCGAGGATGCGCTGGCTGATCCGGAATGGGGCCTTTGGCTGGGACGGAAAACCTGCATTCCGACAGCCCCGATATTGGCCGGTTTAAAGGAAACAGAATCTGATGCGCTACGCCTGCTCATTGGTGAAAATCACCCCGATTTCTTCACCCGACAGATGGAAATGCAAAATTTCGAAGAAGGCCGTGACTCTCTTCCCGATACGCCGGTGTCCTTCGCCCCGGATCGGCGTCTGTTTTCGCCGAGAAGGGTTATGACCATCCAACAATCGGAAAAAATTTAAAAATAGTTTCTGGAGATTGAGATGGATACACATCTGGTTGTTTTTAAAAG
>DAIEHU010000246.1 GCA_027353395.1 Desulfobacteraceae bacterium | reverse complement strand
GGTGGAAAAAGGGCCTGGGGTGGAAACCGAATATATGTATGGACTAATGGGTTGCCGCGGGGGCGGGACCGGCCGGCTTGTGTTCCGTGATGTAAAGGTGCCGAAAGATAACCTGATCGGCGATCTTCATGGCGGGGCATTGTGTTTTCACCAGATGATGATACCCGAACGCCTCACCTCCGCCGCCGGCTGCCTGGGCACCTGGGGCGCACTGGATCTGGCGGTTCGGTATTCCGCTCGGCGCCGGGCATTCGGCAAGGAAATCCGGCAATATCAGGCGGTCAGTTTTAAAGTGGCGGACTCCATCACCCAGCTGGACGCGGCCCGGGCATTGTCATACGTGGCGGCAAAGGCCGTGGATCAGAAGTATCCCAACGTCCGGCGTCTGGTGAGCGAAGCCAAACGGTTCGCCACTGAAGCGGCCTGGGATGTGGTGAACAACGCCATGCAGATCATGGGCGGCATCGGGTACACGGATGTCTACCCCATCGAAAGGGCGCTCCGGGATACACGGCTCGGCATGATCTGGACCGGGACCACCCAGATCATGAATCTGATGATTCAGCATGAATACTATAATCAGGTACTTTCCCCCACCTATGACCGCAGGATCATGGAAGATGACGCCACCCATCCGGATATCACGGAACGATGCTTTTCAGATGAAGACATGCTGGGGGTCTTTGAAGGGAAAATAAAATAAAGCGCAAGCCGTCTACATAAAAAAAGGCGGTTTATGGTTCTATCCAAACCATAAACCGCCTCAAAGACAGCGCCGAATCGTATTACACAGCTTCTTTCAGCTTTTTGCCAACGGTGAACTTGACCACATTTTTAGCGCCGATTTTAATGGGCGCGCCGGTCTGGGGATTGCGCCCCTTTCTGGCCTTTCTTCTGACGACTGAAAATGACCCGAAACCCACCAGCGTCACCTTGCCGTCTTTTTTCTTCAGCGCCTGCTTAATCCCGTCCATAAACGCATCCAGGGCTGCGCTCGCTTTCGTCTTGGGAATTCCTGCATCTTTTGCCATTGCTTCAATTAATTCTGTTTTTGTCATTGACTCCTCCTGTTGTTTGTTATTTCAACGCAAACTGAATTTGCCCCGGATGAAGCAAGGGGGCAGGTTATCGGGCCATTACTTCTGACGGCTGCATATCTGATTTCCCATAACAAAGCTGAATTTTTTAATATCCCATTTAATAAAGTTCAAAACCGCGTATGTCAAGTTATTTTTCTCAACATTCTGATATGTTAGAAACATTTGAGGCTATTTTTCAATAATAATACCCCTGTTATCACCCTATCATTAACTCAATCAGATGCGGCCCTGCCGCAGTCAGCGCCTTTTCAAGCGCCAACGCCATGCCTTCGCAGGTGCTGACCGGCACCGACGCAACGCCCATAGACTCGCCCAGTTTCACCCAGTTGATACCGGAAAGATCGGTCATTCGCTTGGCATTTGCACCGGGCGTCAGATTGCCGGACCGGGCCATTTCCATTTTTAAAATATCATAGCTCCGGTTGGAACAGATTAAGGTGGTGACGTTCAGATTCTCCCTCGCCTGGGTCCACAGAGATTGAACCGTATACATGGCGCTGCCGTCCGCCTGAAAATTAATGACCGGGCGGTCAGGGCAGGCGATGGCAGCGCCGGTCGCGCTGGCCGGCCCCTGACCGATGGCCCCGCCGGTGAGGGATAGCAGGGTGAATTTCGGACACCCGTTAATCACGGAATGGTAGGTCAGACTGTTGGTGATCGCCTCTTCCACCACAATCGCATTTTCCGGCTGGATGGCGGCAAGGATCGCACAGGCCTTGGCCCCATCCAAATCGCCAGCCGGCATCTCCGGGCGTTTCAAGGACGACAGAAAACCCGGATCAGGGGCTTCGGGCGCGTGAATGGCCTGGGCGATCATCCATAAGGCATCCACGATGGCCGAATCCGCCCGGTCCATCACTATCTTCTTCTGATTATCATTCACAAACAGGCTCGGCAGTCCCGCATATCCGAAAAACGCCACCGGCGCACGGGTGCCGATACAGAGGATCGTATCATAGGGCTTCAGAACTTCCAGGGCCATTTCCGGGAGATATGGGATGCGATACATATGGGGATATCCGGCCCCCTGCTCCAGCCGGGCCGGAAATGTGTCATAAAAAAGGTCACAGTGGATTTTCGACTGAATACGGGCCGCTGTCATCAACCCCCTGTGGGACAAGGCATGCCCCCCCAAAATCAATGCGCATTTTTCCCCTTTGCGCAAGAGATCGACAGCCTGTTCGACCTCTCTTTCTTCCACCGGATGCTTCTCTTTTTCCGGTAAAACAATTTTCCGGTCAGCAATTCGCGCCAACTGAAAATCACTGGGTACAATCAGGGTGCTGATCCGGCCGTTCAACGCCTCGGAAATCGCTTTACGTGTGTCGTCCGCCAAAGCATCCTGAGTTTTAGCGGTTCGGCACCATGCGGACACGCTGCCCGCCAAAGCCTCAATATCCATGGCAAGCAGCGGGTCAAACGGCAGATGCCAGCTTGCATGTTCCCCCACCACATTCAACATCGGGGATCTGGCCCGTCTCGCATTGTGAAGATTGGCGATTCCATTGCCGAAACCAGGCCCCAGATGCAAAACCGTCATGGCCGGTTTCCCGGCCATGCGCGCATACCCGTCCGCCGCGCCGGTGCAAACGCCTTCAAATAACCCCAGGACTGCCCGCATTCCGGGAACACTGTCCAGGGCGTTTACAAGGGGCATTTCCGTTGTGCCGGGATTGGCGAAACATATATCAATGCCCGCCTTCATCGCGCTGCTTATAATAAACGCTGCTCCGTTCATCCATTCCTCCGTTGATTCCAAAATATCGCCGTCAATAATAATGTCTATAACTTGACCCTTTACCGCTTTCATGCGATATATCAAAGCTAAAAATCAAGCTTTTAACACGTGCCTGAATGAAAATCGCCAATTTCCCCAATTGAAGGAGAAAAAATGGATCTGTCAGGTTATCGAATTGTCATTACCCAAGTAAATCATTGCCTTTGCTTTCAACCTCAGACCGCCTTTAACTGCGTGGACCGTTCGATTTTGATGCCCGCCGATACCCGATTCTGCATGGGATTCGCCGAAGGACTGATTCCGGCGATGGCGGCCTGCGTCCATTCCGCTGAGGATGTAATGGAGTTCGAATGCACCGGCGGATTTTCCGGCTGCGGGGGCCAGATGTCCTATCAGATCGAAAAAACCGGACTCCCTTACATTAAAGCAAATGAAACCGCGGTCAAAAAACAATTGGCAGCCATTTCCAAGCTGCTTTTAAATCTGCCCATGTTCAAATCCTTTGACCAAACCAGCATGACGCGTCTCCTGTCTCATTTCCAGCTCGAACATATTCATGATCTTGGTTTTAAATCCTTTAAATATCGGGATATTATTATTTCAAAAGGCCAGCCTGGGTCGCATTTATACATCATCGTTGCCGGAAAAGTGGCCGTGGTGGATGATCAGGACAATGTGATCACCTACCTGTGCAATGGCGAGGTGTTCGGCGAAATGAGCCTCATCAGCGGAAAACCGGTGGGGGCCACCGTCAAGGCTGTGTCCCCCACCACCGTATTCCGGCTGGACAGCAAGGATTTTAAAAGCATTCTCTCCAGATTCCCCTCCCTGCAAACCTATTTCACCACGCTGCTTACCCGGCGGCTGGCCCAGACCAATGCGGAACGCTCAATGGATATGTCCGCCGGCATGGCCGGATCTCTTGCGGAAATGCCGCCGGAAGAAGTACTTCAAACCTTGCATGTAAACGTTAAAAGCGGTGTGCTGACACTTAAACTTACCAGAGGCGAGGCATTCATTTATTTCCATAATGGAGACATGATTCACGCCCGCTATGGCATCCATAAAGGATTGGATGCGATTACCGAAATCGTTTCCAGCCGCGCCGGAAAATTTAATTTCACCCCGAAGCTGCCGCCCGAAGCCGAGATGATGAAACCGCTGGGGAATTTCATGGGAATCCTGATGAATGCGCTTAAAGATATGGATGAAAAGGAAGATGGCGCATAACTCCGGCGGCCCGGCTCAATAAATATCCATGAAACCCTGTTGGAATCATCAAATATACTATAATTTAAAATATTTACAAACCATTATCTTGACAGGATTCTCTGTATCTGTCACATTTCGAGGCGGATACTGTTTCACCACCATTTTTATAAATCAGCCATCTGCAAGGAGACATTCATGCTGAAAACCAAAATAACCCACCGTTTCGGAATCAAGCACCCCATCGTCGGCGGGGCCATGATGTGGATATCCCGGGCCGAGTATGTGGCGGCC
>DAIEHU010000245.1 GCA_027353395.1 Desulfobacteraceae bacterium | reverse complement strand
TGCTTTTTCTCGGTATTCTTCTGGCCATGCTGCTCGGCTCCATCAACTACAACAACAACCTGGGTTTTCTGCTGGTGTTTCTGCTGGGCGGCATCGCCCTGGTCTCCATGCTCCACACCTACCGCAATCTTTTAAACCTTACCGTCCTTTCTGTTTCCGCGCCGCCGGTATTCGCGGGCGCGGTGGTCCGGATCGGGCTGCTGGCCGGGGCCGGGCAGGCGCAACGCGCGGCCGTGGGGTTTAAATTTGAAAAAGAGCGCTCTTCCATCATCGATATCCCCGCGGGCGCCGAGGAGATGGTTGAAATTCACATCCCGGCACGCCGCCGGGGTGTTTTCAAACCTGACCGCATTATTATCTGGAGCCGTTATCCGCTTGGCCTGTTCCGGACATGGGCGATTTTCAAACCGGATATTTCATGCTTGATCTATCCCAAACCCGTGACCGGCCCCTTAAATTACAGCAGCGGGCGCAAGGACGACGGAATAAGCGGGAATTCCAGCCGGCGGGGCGCGGATGATTTCGCGGGCCTAAAGCCTTATCAGCCGGGGGACGCCATCAACCGGATTTCCTGGAAAAGTTTTTCCAGGGGGCAAGGGATGTTTATCCGGGAATTTACCGGATCGGGCGGCGCGACGGTCATGGTCGATTATAACGCTATCATAGGCCAGGACATGGAATGGAAATTGTCCCGGATGTGCGACATGGTTCTGAAAGCCCATGCCATGAATGCGGAATACGGCTTGCGGCTTCCAGGCCAATTCATCCCGCCGGAAAAAGGTGAACGGCATAAACAACGGTGCCTGAAGGCCTTGGCGATGTATGGGAAATGAGCTTTAAGTTTTAAGGGAGCACCGAAAAATGAATATACCTGAATAGCGGCCAAAAAATTATTCGCGCGGAGACGCAAAGGCGCGGGGGATAATGCCCCCAAAGGATACTCCTCTCGGCGTCCCAGCGTCTCCGCGGGAGAAATAGAAAAAAGAATGCTCCATGTAAACAGGTATCTTTGTTCTTCGGAAACCCCTAAGGCGAAGCATCCCGTGAGAGTGGAAGGGCAAAATGAAAACCACGATCAAAATCATTGGCGTGATCCTGTTTTTATCCATCGTCGGGGTCTATTGGCTCACCTCCGGACATTTTTTCAAAAAGTCCGGCATATCCAATTGCGTTGTGGTGGATCATGAAGCTGATTTTACCGGAGAATATCTGAAACATTCCCGCCATATTCTGTTTGAAAGGATGCCAACGCCGGACTGCGTTCAAAAAGACCAGACGATTGATAAAGGGGATGGCCCCGGAAAAGGAAGAGTTCGCTGGGTGGAATGTACGTTCGGGCCTGATTGTGATGAGGCGGGAATGTTTTGATGAAAATAATTCAGCCGCAAAAAACCGTCATTCCCATTCTCTTTGCCCTGATTGTGGCCATCCTGCCGCATATCGTCCGGCTGCCCCTGTGGATTATCCTCTGGTGCGCGGGCATGTGGGGATACCTGGCGCTGTCGTTGCGGTTCGGCTGGCCCATGCCTGGGAAAATGATTCGCCGGATACTGACGCTTATCGGTATCATTGGACTTTTGCTCACGTATTCCGTCCGGCTGGGGCCCGATGCGTCCCTCGGTCTGCTGGCCATTATGGCGGCGCTGAAGCCGTTTGAAATCGATTCCCACCGTGACCGCATCATCACGGTGTTTGTGGCGTATTTTATCGTGATCACCAGCCTTTTTCAGTCCGAAACCCTGGCCATCACCCTGTATATGTTCGTTTCCGTCGGGATTACCACCGCCGTGCTCATCCGCATCAATGATCCCGGCGGACGGTTCAGCCGTCACCTGAAGATCGCGGCAGTCATGATGGCCCAGGCCATTCCTTTAATGGCGATTCTGTTTTTGCTGTTTCCCCGGATTCAGGGCGGTTTTCTCAATTTGTCCCTGGGCGATCAGGCCAAAAGTGGATTTTCGGACATCATGAGTCCGGGCAGCGTGGCCATGCTGGTGGAAAATGACGCGGTGGCGTTCCGGGCGGAATTTGACGGCTGGATGCCACCGCCGGAGCTGCGCTACTGGCGCGGGATTGTGTTTGAAAATTTTGACGGGCGCGTGTGGCGCATGGAAAGCCGGACTCCGGAAAAAAGCACGCCACCCCCAGGCGATCAGCCCGCCACTTATACCATCAACCTGGAACCGCATCAGGCCCGGTGGCTGTTCGCCCTGGAGATGCCTGCGAAAATTCCGGATGACGCCGTACTTTACGCGGACAATACCCTTCGTTCCCGGCGGCCGGTATTTGCGACCCTGCGCTATTCCCTGTCATCCAATACACGGTATGACGCCGGGGGTGAAAATCCGGACCGCCTTCAATATCTGACTCGTCTGCCAGAGGGCGTCAATCCGCGCACCACGCAGTTGGCGCGGGAAATGACGAAAAACGCCGTGAATGCGGATGAAAAAATTCATCGGATACTGGCGTATTTCGCGAACGGCGGGTTTGTCTATACGCTGAAGCCGCCGCTTTTGGGCCATCACCCGGTGGATGATTTCCTCTTTGGAGCCAAAAAAGGCTATTGCGAGCATTTTGCCTCCGCCTTTGCCGTGATGATGCGGGCTGTGGGCATACCCGCCAGGGTTGTGGGCGGATATCAGGGCGGGGAGGTTAATCCTTACGGGAATTTTCTATTGGTCCGGCAAACCGACGCCCATGCCTGGGTGGAAGTCTGGCTTCCGGAGAAAGGCTGGCTCCGGGAGGATCCCACGGCGGCGGTCGCGCCGGAGCGGATTACCGGCGGAATGGAGGGCGCCTCTGTGCGGAGGTATTTTGGAGGCCTGTCGAAATTCATGGATCAGGTCCGGTTCGGGTGGGAGGCCATGAGCGCCCGGTTCAACGCCTGGTTCGAAGGCTATTCCTACGAACAGCAGCGGGCCTTGCTTTCAAAACTCGGCATCACCGCCGGTAATTGGGGCGAATCCCTCAAGGCGCTCATAATACTGCTTCCGATACTGATGATGGCGGCCGCCGGAGCTGTTGCGTTTTGGGTGCTGAGGACGCCGCCGCGCAAACCGGACGTCATCCGGAAACACTATGCGCTGTTTTGTGAAAAACTGAACCGGGCCGGGCTGGGCCGGAAACCCGGCATGGGGCCATTCACCTATGCGGCATTCGCGGCTGAAAACCGGCCGGATCTGGCCCAACGGATTGATGAAATCACCGGCCTTTATGTCGGGCTCCGGTATCAGGGCCGGTCGTCCAGGGCCGAGCTGTTTGATTTTATTAAGAAAATTAAAGCGTTTCAACCCATAAGAAAAGGCGGTCAGTATTCATGACCGCCCCTTCTATATTTTATATGAAAATATAAAAACATAAAAATATAAAAATTCCTCCGCAGCACTGCGTCTCTGCGGGAGAAAAAACATATCTCGCGCAGGGGCGCTGAGGCGCGGAGAAAAATCAGTCTTCTCCTTTTTTCGTCATTCCGTCAAAGGCCGGAATCCATTATATTCAATAAGTTCTGGATGCCGAAGCCGTCATCCAGAACTCCGATCCGGGACCGGCATGACGAGTTGCGGATTTTTTACGAGATCATCAAGTCTTGATGCAATCGTAAAAAATCGTCGCCCCGGCGCAGGCCGGGGGGCCAGACAATATTCCGGCTTTCGCCGGAATGAATCGAAAAAGGGTTTTTTCCGATTCATTCCCCCGCGGTGTTAATAAAACAACCGCTGCTTTTCCCGCCGCCCGCGGTCTGGGCCGCCGCGATGGTTTCCGACACCGGGCCGATGGGGCCGTGCATGTTGCCGTCGCCTTTGGCGTTGATTTCAACCTCCTCCAGCATATAATAATATTTCTTCCCGCCGGTAAAATCCACGCCGCAATCCCGGAACGTGTATTTCGCGCCCATGGTTTCCACCGCGGATGTTGATGCAATAAGGCCGTCATCAACGCGGACGAATCCGGTGAGCGGGTTATCCGAGCGCCAGACGTGGAACCCGGCGGTATTGATTTCCGTGGCCGTCTCCCAGTCAATGTCAACGCACCCGTCCTTGGCTTCCGCCGTGAATGACGCCAGGGTGATGGCCAGTGGCGCGTCCTTGCCGCCCAGAACATATTCCGGGTTCTGCTTTGCGCCGGTATCAGGCGGGACGAGTGCGGTGTTCTGGGTATCATTTGGGATGGTGAGGGCATGCGCTGTCGTGTCCGGCAGAACACCGGTATCCGACCATGTCCCAAAGCAGTACGCGGGACGCCGGGCCAGCCGGACAACGCCTTCATTGGGGCTTGCGGGCGTCATGGGATTGGCAAGATAGTTATAGACCACATTATATGTCAGACCCGCCGCCGGGTCCGTGACAAACACGCCGA
>DAIEHU010000244.1 GCA_027353395.1 Desulfobacteraceae bacterium | reverse complement strand
GCTGCAAATCGCAAAGCTGGTCTGTCCGGCCCGCAATGCCTGTCCACAACACCCTGGGCCTTTTGACGCCAGGAAAAACACCGACGCCTTTGGCAAAAATCTCCACAGGGGCAATATCCTCAGCCGATTCCTCAACTGCATGACAGACGGACGCCACGTTTCGCGGAATGATCTCCCCTAAAAATTTAAGCGTCAAATGGACATTTTCCAACCGGCTCCAATGGACAGGCAATCCAAACGCCTTTAACTCCTTCTGAATACCGGAAAGCCAGCACGTAACATGATCCGGCAAATTTATGGCGATAAATACCCGGATTTTTTTCTGTTTTGATTCTTTCCCCCCGGTAGCCGGTCCGGGCTCATCCGGTGCGTATGCATGCATCACAACACCATTACAAACGGTTCATGCATTAATTTCATGAAATAAAGCCATGCATAAAGTAAAGCAGGACATGCAATATCAGGTTGCTGATGACCCCCGCGGCCACATCGTCCATGACAATACCCGCGCCGCCCTTCAGGTTTCTGTCCAGATAGCCGACGGGAAAGGGTTTTAACACGTCAAATATCCTAAAAAGAGCAAACCCGGCAACGCCCAGATAGAGGGAAGGCGGGAGTGCAAAAAATGTTACCGCCATACCCGCAATTTCATCAATAACAATACACCCCGGATCTTTGACCTTGAACGCTTGTTCGGCTTTTCCCGCAATCCACACGGCCATCAAAATAAATCCGATGATACAGCAAGCGGCTGCCAAAGGATGCAGCCGCGACAAAAGATAATATAAAAGAAGCCCCGGAATGGACCCAAACGTGCCTGGCGCAAACGGAATTTTTCCAATACCGCCGCAGGTCGCGATATTGGCAATAAATGTTCGGCTGAGTTTCATCCTGCGTTATGTATATTTTGAAGCGGTTTCTGTCAAGGGATTGTTCCGGCGGGAACCGGTTATTTAATTAAAGTTTCAACGTGTTGAGCTATTTTTTCATACACCACGCGGATGGGAATATGATCTTTCTGGGCAATTTCTCGGCAGGCCTCATACTCCGGCGTGATGCGAAAAGCGCCATCCGGTGTTTTCACCTTCTTTGCCGCCACCGGGCCATAAATGGTTTCAAGCGTTACCGATTCGCGCGCAAGCAACCGTCTTTCCAAGGGGTAATACCGGACGCCCAGGGTTGTGGTTTCAGTCAGAATGATGCGGATCAGGGTTTCCTTGACATGTTCATGGCACAACACCTGAAGCAGGGTTCCTGGCCGGTTTTTTTTCATGAAAACCGGAATCAGATTCACATCCAGCGCCCCCATCGCAAACAGCCGCTCCATTAAAAACCCGTAAATTTCAGGGTTCATGTCGTCAATGGAGGTTTCGATCATAAAGACGGTTTCAGGCAACAGCGGGGAATCGCCAATGATCACGCGCAGCAGGTTCGGAATAGCTTCCAGGCGGCGGGATCCGCTGCCGTAGCCGATTTGGGAGACTATCATATCGGGCATGGAACCAAATTCATCTGAAAGAGTTGCGATAATCGCCGCCCCGGTGGGGGTCGTAAGCTCAAACGGAATATCCGTGCCGACCACCGGCACATCTTTTAATATCTCCAGCGTCGCCGGTGCTGGAACCGGCAGGCGGCCATGGGCGCACTCCACAAACCCGTTTCCCATCGGAATTTTAGAGGCCGTAATGCGTTCAAACCCCAGATATTCAACACAAAGGCAGGTACCCACAATATCCACTATGGCGTCCACCCCGCCCAGTTCATGAAAATGCACATGGTCTTTGGGGCATCCGTGAATCTTCGATTCGGCGGCAGCCAGTTTTTCAAATATCGCAAGGCCGAGGGCCTTTGTGCGAGGAGCAAGGGAGCCGCTTTCAATCATGCGGCAAATAGCGGCGTAATCTCTTTCGATCCGGCTGGTTGGCGTCACCTCCACATATTTTGCGGCAATACCCATGCGGGAGGTTGCGGTAACCGTCAAATCAAAATCATTCAGCAGACTTGATTTGAGCGTCGACTCCAGCCATTCTCCCGGAACACCCAGATCGATCAGCGCCCCAAGGATCATATTGCCGCTGATGCCTGAAAAACAGTCAAAATGCGCGATCATGAAGCGTACGTCCCGGTAGAATGCAAAGCAATGATTTCAAGAAGGAGTTCGGCGGTTTTGACCATGTCATCCAGGCGGATGGATTCCCGGACCGTGTGGATATCGCGCATGCCCGTGCCGATGACGGCCGTGATGATATCTTTCTGGAAAAACACATTGGCGTCGGCCCCGCCGCCAGTGGTTTTGGAAATGAGCTTTCTTCCCAGATTGGTCGCCGCCTGTCTGGCCAGAACGACCACCGGATGGTCTTCGGGAACATGGGTTCTGCGGAAATCATTTTCAATATGCACGTCCACACGGGGCAGCGGCCCGCCGCCATGAATTTTCTGATAATCGGCCACAGCAACCGTAAAAGCGGCGGCCATGTTCCGGGTCACGGTTTCCAGCTTGGCGTCATCATGGCTTCGCGCCTCACCTTGCACCCGCACCCGGTTCGGAACGATATTGGAAGCGCCGCCTCCTTCTATCACTCCGATATTACATGTGGTTTCATGATCGATACGGCCAAGGGCCAGCCCCGCGATAGCGCGGCTTGCCAGAAGAATGGCGTTAATGCCTTTTTCAGGGTCAGCGCCCGCATGAGCATCTTTTCCATGCACCACAAACTCCATGCGATTGGCCGAAGGCGCCCGGGTGACAATGGCCTCCGTATCGGCGGTATCCAGCGCATACCCGTATTTTGCGGTAATTAAATTAAAATCCAGATGTTTGGCGCCCATGAGCCCGATTTCTTCACAGATGGTGAACACCAGCTCAAGCGGGCCGTGGGGCAGATGATTTTCATAAAGCAGGCGCATTACCTCGATGATCACCGCCACCGCACTTTTGTCGTCCCCCCCCAGAACCGTGGTGCCGTCGCTGGTGAACACCCCGTCTTTCAGTTGCGGGCGCACCCCTTTTCCCGGTGTCACTGTATCCATGTGGGCATTGAACATGAGGGGCGGCACATTTTTATTCCCCTGAATTTTAACAATCAGGTTTCCGGTATTGCCGCCGATTTTTTCTCCGGCCCTGTCAATATGCATTTCAGCCGCCATGGGCGTCAGCATTTGCCTGATTTGATCAGATACTTGAAGTTCTTTCATAGATTCGCTGTCAATGGAGACAAAACGCATAAATGTGTCGGCCAGCCGCTGTCTGTTAATCATGAGTCTCTTCTTTTATTGTTTTTCGGGATTTCTAAAATCTGTTGACAAAATTCAGGAGATATTATTATTTGGCGCAACTATTCCCTTCTTCGTCAGGCTTTGTTGATCCATAGGGAAGTGCACAGCTCACTGGTGGGGCTCCCGGACTTCAAATCCGGTGTGAGGCGCTAATAACGTCTCGGGTGGGTTCGATTCCCATGCACTTCCGCCATATTTTATAATATTTCAGTCTATTATAAATAGGCAAGCCTCTGTTTTGTTCTCCCAATCTTCTCCGGGCGTGATCTGAATATCTAAAACCCCACCGCGACGGACATGACTTCGGCCCCTACCGATCTGGTTTGGGATATTCCCAATAACTCACGGGCGCCTCCGTTTATGGAATATTGTCGCTGGATTTATGAATCATGGATAATCCAATATCCGCGGTCCGTTCCGCCGCGCCGGGTTCGCCCAGCATGGCTCTGACGGATTGCAGTTTCTCCCGGACATGTGATAAAATCCGGGGATCAACCAGCATGTCGCCCACCGTTCGGGCGATATTGCCGGGAGTCACGGCATGCTGAATCAATTCCGGGACGATACGCTCGCCCGCGATAATATTGACGATGCCGATATGCGCCACCTTGATCAGAGCTTGGCCCAGCAGATAGCTGACGGGAGAAACTTTATAGACAATCACCATGGGGACGCAATGAATGGCGGCCTCCAGGGTTACCGTTCCGGAAACCGCCACCACGAGTGTGCTGTTTTGAAAAATCGCCGCCACATTTTTTTCCACAAGCCGGATATCGCAAGTTTTTTTGTATGGCGCGGCACAGGTTTCCAGCCAGTCGCGGCTGACGGTAGGCGCCACGGAGAGCAGAAACCGGATGCCAGGAAACCGGTTCTGCAACTGGCTGGCCGCGGCCAGCATCTCCGGAAGATTTTTTTCAATTTCGCCATGCCGGGAACCCGGCAGCAGTCCCACGGTCAGAGGCCGGTCCGCGATTGCGTCAACCTGCGCTGCGGTCAAAGAAGGATAATAATCGAGAATGGGATGACCGACAAACGATGCCGGGATATGGTGCCGTATGTAGTAATCCTGCTCAAACGGCAGGATTAGCGCCATATGAT
>DAIEHU010000243.1 GCA_027353395.1 Desulfobacteraceae bacterium | reverse complement strand
GAGATCGCCATTATAGT
Source organism: Desulfobacteraceae bacterium (assembly GCA_027353395.1). Taxonomy (GTDB): domain Bacteria; phylum Desulfobacterota; class Desulfobacteria; order Desulfobacterales; family Desulfosalsimonadaceae; genus SURF-3. Next base: position 4,369 of record DAIEHU010000243.1, on the reverse strand, counting down.
CCCGGTGGCCTACGCAGAACCCGTAGCTGCCCATGATGAGCCGAGAACCCAGGCCCGTGCCCATTGGATCCCGGTAAACCCCCACAATGCCGGTGATGGCCCCGCCGTAGGCTTCCATATTGGATGGGGAATTGTGGGTTTCTCCGGTGATGGTGTAATAATGGTCCGCATCAAACCGGCCCACCCCGGCATTGTCCCATAGTACGGAAATGACCCAGTCTTTTTTCGCGGCAATCGCGAGGGTGGGCGACTGGATGCAGGTTTTAAACAGACTCCGGATGGTCCGGGTCTCGCCGGTTTCCGCGTCCGAATAGTTAAAAACGCCCTGAAATGTATTATGGCTGCAATGATCGGAACGGGCCTGAGAAATATATTCCAGCTCCACATCCGTGGGGGCAAGCAGGCCAACCTGTTCCCGCCGGGCCTGCACATCCGGACGCTGGAAATAGGACCGGATGACCGGCACATCATTGGGGTTTAAGGCCAGATTGCGCTCATCGCTGACCCGCCGGAGAGTTTCGTCGCTGTCCATGGGAATGATGGACACGGTGGGCGAATGATCCAGACGCACCTTGGGAATCATATACCCGATGCCGGTTTCGGCGTTCCACTCATCACGGGGGAACACCCGCACCTGCTGGATGATATCATTCGCCAGAAGTTCGCCTGCGATCAATTCCACCTGGGGCCGGGTCAAATGCGGGCCTTTGAGGCAATACCGCCGGGACGTGTACACCGCCTCAAAGGGCGCGAACCGGCGGTTTAACACGTCTTCGATGGCTTCCACGGCGGTGCTGCCCGGGTTGTCCTTGACGCCGGGCCGGTATCCCACCCAGATGCACCAGTCGAAATCAACTATCAGCGGCGCATAAGAAGATATCTGCGTCACGGGGCTGGTGAAAATTTCGGACTGGATCGTCCGTAACTGCCCGGGAGATAAATCCGCGTCAATGGTCACCACATGGATGGTGCGCACCGCATCCACCGCGATGTCAAAATAGGATGCCGCTTTATTGCATATCCCCTGCCCTTCGGCATCAAACAAATCCGGTTTTAAGGTAATTTCAAGTCGGTGTGGCATGGTTTGATTATTCAAACAACCTCATGATATCGTTATAAAAAACAAAGACCATCAGCATGAGCAGAAGAAAAACCCCCACCTGCTGTGCGATTTCCCTGGTTTTGAGGCTCACCGGCCGCCGGATCACCGCCTCAATAAAGAAAAACAGCAGATGGCCGCCGTCCAAAACCGGCACGGGAAATAAATTGAGAATGCCCAAATTGACGCTGATGAGCGCAATAAACGCAAGAAAATTGACAAATCCCTGCTGTACCTGCTCTCCGGCCATCTGGGCGATCATGATGGGGCCGCCGATGGTTTTGGGGGATATGGATCCCTGAAACACCTTGACAATGCCCATAACCGTCAGCTCACAAATCATATATGTGCGGGAAAGGCTTTCCTGAAAAGCGGCCACCGGACCCAGAGGCCGGGTAATGGTCTCCCCGGTGGATTTAACGCCGATGATATACCGGTGCTGATCTTCACCAAAAACATTCTTCATGACATCATCCGCCGGTATCACTGAAAGCGTGAGGGTCTCCCCGTCGCGCCGTACGGTGAGCCGCAGGGATTTTCCCCCGCTGTTCATGATGGTTTCCGAAAGATCGGACCAGCTTTCGACGGATTTTCCATCAATGGCTTTGATAAAATCACCGCTCAAAAGTCCAGCCCGTTGCGCAGGCGAGCCAGCCGTCACTTCGCCGATGACCGGCTGGAGCATCAACAAGCCAGAAGACCAAAAAATACCGAAAAAAATGACGATGGCCAGCAGAAAATTAAACACCGGCCCCGCCGCAACGATGATCATGCGCTGCCATACCGGTTTATGGGTAAATGAAAACGGGATATCCGCCGGGTCAAGAATTTCGTCCGGCTGTTCTCCCACCATTTTAACATACCCGCCTAGGGGAATGGCGGACAGGCGGTACTCCGTCCGGCCAAAGGTTTTTGAAAGGATTTTGGGCCCGAAGCCCAGGGAAAATTTTTCAACCCCCACGCCGGATGCCTTGGCGCACAGAAAATGCCCAAATTCATGAACAAAAATCAGCACGCCAAGAACTACAACGAGACCGATCGCAAAACTCATACGCCCCCTTTATCCGCCGCATGGCGCATCTGTTTTTCAATTCTGTTTTCAATCCATTCGCCGGCTGTCCGCCTGGCCCAAAGATCGGCCTCCAGAATTACGCGGATATCCGGATTTTGTGTAACATCATGATGATTCATCGTGTATTCAATGGCTTCCGGTATTTGGAGAAAAGAAATATGCCTGTTTAAAAATGCGTCCACCGCCGCCTCGTTGGCCGCATTCAAGACGCACGGCAAGGTGCCGCCGGTTTCACAAGCCCGGTAGGCAAGCTTCAGACAGGGGAACTTTTCCATGTCGGGTTGTTCGAAGGCAAGCGATCCAATGGCCGCGAAATCCGGAACCGGCAAATCCAGCGGCAGACGCTCTGGCCAGGACAGGGCGCAGGCAATGGCGCCGCGCATATCCGGAAGGCCAAGCTGGGCGAGCACAGCGCCGTCGCGAAACGCCACCAGCGAATGCACGATGCTCTGGGGATGAATCACCACCTCAATCTGATGATGGCTCACGCCAAACAGATGCATGGCTTCGATCACCTCAAGCCCCTTGTTCATCATGGTCGCGGAATCAATGGTGATTTTTCTGCCCATGGCCCAGGTGGGATGGGCCAGGGCGTCCTCCGGCGTGATGGCAGAAAACGCCGCGGCCGGCCGGTTTCGAAAAGGACCGCCGGAAGCAGTCAGCAGTATTTTGTTTAAATCCTCGGCGCGGTTTCCGGCCAGGCATTGAAAAATGGCGCTGTGCTCGGAATCCACCGGAAGGACGGGCACCCCCTGCCGTCTGGCCCGCGCCATCACCAGATGGCCGGCCATCACCAGCGTTTCCTTGTTGGCCAGGGCGATATGCTTTCCAGCGTCAATGGCCGCAAGCGTGGGGAGAAGACCGGCTGCGCCGACCATGGCGGATACCACCGTATCGACAGATACATGCACGGCGGCGGCATGATACCCATCGGGTCCATGCAGTATCTCCGTTTTTAACCCGGCGGGAAGACGTTTTTTCAGCGCATCGGCCTCCATCTCCCCGAACACCACCGCCAGATCAGGTCCAAACTGTATAATCTGTTCGGCCAGAAGCGCAATATTATTCCTGGCCGCCAGGGCATTGACGGAAAACCGGTCCGGGAACAGCTCCGCCACCCGCAATGTGTTTCTGCCGATGGAGCCGGTGGAGCCCAGAATGGACAATCGCCGCACGTTAACCACCCGCGAGCAAAAATGCTTTAAACATGTAAACCACGGGAGCTGCAAACAGCAGCGCATCAATCCGGTCAAGTATGCCGCCGTGTCCGGGCAGAATAGCGCCCGAATCCTTGATATGCCCAACTCGTTTGAGTTCGGATTCAAAGAGATCCCCGGCCTGGGATGTCAGGTTGATGACGGCAAGCAGCAACAACACCTTGAAAATGTTGAAATGGGGCAAAAAAGCGAACGAATATATAAACCCGCAGCCGACCGCAACGCAAAGCGCCATACCGCCGATGGAGCCCTCAATGGTTTTACCGGGGCTGATGGCGGGGCTCAGTTTGTGACGTCCGAAAGACTTTCCGGCATAAAATGCGCCCACATCACCGGCGAATACGGTAAATAACAGGAAAAAAACCCAAACCACACCGTCCTGCCCGTTTCTCAGGAGTACGATAGTTGACAGGGCCAGGGGAATATACATGACGCCCTGGACTTGTTTTTCCACCACCTGCAGGATGAATGGATTGTTTTTAAACCGGGGCAGGGTCAATATGGCGGCGAGAATAAAATTCACGCACAGACTAAAGGCCATCCATTGAAAAGAATTTTGAAAAGCAGCGGCGATGACGATTAAACCGGACAAAGCGCCCAAGACAGGGATCGCGGAAAAAACCATATGCGGCGCTTCATGAAAAACGATCCGGTAATATTCCCATAAGGTAATCAGGGACACCAGGCCGATAAACACGGCGAATACAGCGGGGGAGCCTTTGAATATCAGGATGGCCAGAAGGGGGAAAGCGATGATGCTGGTCAGGAATCGTTTTACATGCATGGTCTCACCTTTCTGCCGCCAGCCGTTTGATATTGAATAATCCTGCCAGGTTAAACACGTCCAAAACGGCGTTCCCTGCCCTGGTATTCCTTGAGTATCTGGATCAGCTCTTCTCTGGTGAAATCCGGCCAAAGGGTGTTTGTGACATGAATCTCGGCGTAAGCGATCTGCCACAGCAGGAAATTGCTGATGCGCAT
>DAIEHU010000242.1 GCA_027353395.1 Desulfobacteraceae bacterium | reverse complement strand
CAGCGAGATGTTGGCGCCGCGGAACTGGCTGTCCGCGCGCATGGTGACGGTCTGCTTGCTGCCGCTCGCCTTCAGCGCGATATTGGCATTGAAGCCAGCGGCGGAGGCCACCAGCTCGTAATTCCCGCCACCGCCGCGGCCCTGGAAAAATATCTCGGTTCCGGACTGATCAAAGGCGTGGGGCCCAAAACCGCGAAAAAAATCGTCCGGCATTTCGGGGACGCCACCCTGGACGTGTTTGAAGGGCCGATTGAGCGGTTGATGCAGGTTCCGGGCATCGCCGGAAAAAAACTGGAGATGATCAGCGCCGCCTGGGCGGAGCACCGGGCCATCCGCAATGTCATGATGTTTTTGCAGTCCCACGGCATCAGCACCCTGTTTGCGGTGCGCATATACAAGGAATACGGGGATTCCGCCATTCTAAAAGTCACCCAGGATCCCTACCGCCTGGCCAATGATTTTTACGGCATCGGGTTTTTCTCCGCCGACCGCGTGGCCATCAGCATCGGTCTTGCGCCGGACAGCCCGGAGCGCGTCATGGCGGGCATCAGCCATGTGCTGGCCGCCAGCCGGGACGAAGGCCACTGTTATTTGACGGCTTCACAAATCATGATTCAGGCCCAGGATTTATTGAATCTGAATCTGGAAGGGAGGCTGCCCGATCTCCTTGGCCGGATGCGGCATGAGGGGGTTCTGATGGTCCGGACGCTGACCACGCCGGAAGGCATTCTTGAGCCCTGCTATTATTCAAAATCATTATTTTATGATGAACTCTATACGGCCCGGAAAATCCGGGGCATGAATGTTCAAACGCCAATAGATGTGGAACGGGTCAGACTATGGATTGACCGGTATTGTCAAGCCGGTCATATAGAACTGAGCAGGGAACAGGCGGCGGCGGTTATTGGCATTGTCTCCCGGCCATTTTCCATTCTGACCGGCGGGCCGGGATGCGGCAAAACCACCACCACCCGGGTGCTGGTCAAACTGCTGGAGGCGATGAGCAAAAAAACCCTGCTGGCCGCGCCCACGGGCCGGGCCGCCCAGCGCATGATGGACGTAATCGGCCGGGAATCCAAAACCATTCATCGGCTTCTTGAATGGCAGATGGGGAATTTCAAAAAAAATGAGGAATCCCCGCTGAAAACCGATTTTCTGATTGTGGACGAGTGCTCCATGCTGGACATCACCCTGACGGCAAGTCTTCTCAAGGCAGTGCCCGCCGGATGCCAGGTTCTGTTTATCGGAGATGCGGACCAGTTGCCGTCCGCGGGGGCCGGAAATGTCTTGAATGATTTGATCGCGGCCCGGTGCGTGCCGTGTTTCCGGCTGACCGAAATTTTCCGGCAGGCAAAAGAGTCCCTGATTGTCCAATACGCCCACGAGATCAATGAGGGCCGTATGCCGTATGTGGATTCGCCGTTCCAGAAACCCGGTTTGTGGCGGCAAAAATCCGATTGCCTGTTTATAGATGCGGAAGAGGCGACCAATGAACAGATCCATTTTATCGGCCGGGTCAAGCGCCTTTTCACCGGCGGGCCATCGGCAGTATCCGGCCAGCCGAATGCTGCCGGATATGGGAAAAACGAAGATTTCAACCCCTATGAATTCCGGGTGGATGAAACCGTTACGCCTTATGGGTCTGATTTGGCCATCCTGAAAAAATTTCAGCATGTGGATCTGGAGGCCGTGGCTTCCGCCCAAAACCGGGTGGAGGAGCTCAAAGCCGTGCTCAGAACCATCCATCCATGGTCCGGCCTGCATTACGGCCTGTCAGCCACTGATATTGTCCAGAAACTCTATCTTGACTGGATACCCAAATATTTTGGCGCGTCCTGTGAAATTCAGGTTCTTTGCCCCATGACCAGGGGAAGCCTTGGGACCATCAGCGTCAACCGGATGATTCAGGCATCCGCCAATCCGCAGACGGAAGACAAGGCCCAGCTTGTCATCGGAGACCGTATTTTGCGCGAGGGAGACCGGGTAATCCACCGGCGCAACAATTATGAACTCAATGTGTTTAACGGCGACATCGGGGTGATCCAGAAAATCGACGCCGGGGAATTGACCTGCGTGGTGTCGTTTTTCCCGGATCATCACAAGGTGATCTACCGCCAGGCCGATATCGTGGAACTGGACCTGGCATACGCCATCACCATTCACAAGTCTCAGGGCAGCGAATTTGAGGCGGTGATTATTCCGGTGCTGACCCAGCATTTTAAAATGTTGTTCCGGAATCTGATCTACACCGGCCTGACACGGGCCCGTAAACTGGCGGTATTTGTGGGCACCCGGAAAGCGCTTGCCATGTCGGTCAAAAATCAGGACACCCGCCAGCGTCAAACAGCGTTAAAGGAACTGCTTACATCCCAAAATAATTATAAATAAGGAGAACAAGCCATGCCAGTTGCTGATTTCAAGACCTTTTGCCGGATGATTGAAAACGCCCAGGCCAAAGGCCATGCCATTCCGGCCATCAACGTATCCAGCATGACCACGGCGAACGCCTGCCTGAAGGCGTTCGCCGAGAAGAAAAGCGACGGCATCATTCAGGTATCCATTGGCGGCGGTCAGTTCGCCTCCGGCCTCTCCGTGAACGACTCGGCGGAAGGGGCCGCGGCCATAGCGGAATTTGTGCACCGCATGGCGCGGCGCTACAACATTTATGTGGCTCTGCAAACCGACCATTGCCAGCCGGACAAAGTGGATTCATTTCTCATGCCGCTCATCCGGGAAACCGCTTCCAGACGGGCCAAGGGACTGCCGAATCTGTTCAACAACCACATGTTCGATGGCTCCACCCTCCCCCTTCAAAAAAACCTGGATACGGCTGTTTCCCTCATGCGCCTGTGCGCGGAAAACGACTTGGTGCTTGAGATCGAGGCCGGTATTGTGGGTGGCGAAGAGGACGGCGTGAGCCATGAAAATGCGCCATCCCAGCGGTTGTACACCACGCCTGAGGACATGATGGAAGTTTACCGCCGGATGAAGGAGGTTCCGGGCGGGGTGTATATGTTCGCCGCCACTTTCGGCAATGTACATGGGTCATACAAACCCGGCGTCGTGAAACTCAAACCGGAAATCCTGAAACAAGGCCAGGAAGCCATCCGGAAAGCTTTCGGACCGGACGCCCGGTTCCGGTATGTATTTCATGGCGGCTCCGGCTCCGTTCTGGAGGACATTCATAAGGCCATCGGGTTCGGCGTCGTGAAAATGAACGTGGACACGGACGCCCAGTACGCATTTACCAAGGCCGTGGCCGGCCATATGTTCGAAAATTACAACGGGGTTTTAAAAATTGATGGGGAAATCGGCAGTAAAAAAGCCTATGACCCGAGAGCGTATTTGAAAAAAGCCGAGCAGTCCATGTGCCTTCGCGTGATGCAGGCGGTGGATGATTTGAAAAGCGAGGGGCGAACGATTTTTGGAAGCTGACTTTCAAGCGCCGTCAATCCACCCAAAAAAGGAGTGAGCCGACATGGAATCCGATCGAGAAAAAGCAAAAAAATCATCTCTCGCAACGAGCGCCCGAACCGGCATGGGCCTTGAGGACATCAAACTGGATCTGGCGGAAACGCTTCTGTATTTTCTGGGAAAACCGCCGGCCATGGCCACGCTCAGCGATTGCTATCTGGCGGTGGCGTATTCGGTGCGCGACCGGCTGATGACGCCCTGGCTCCGGTCCGTGGAGGATTTTTTCAGCCGGAAGAAAAAAGCGGTCTGTTATTTCTCCGCGGAATTTCTGATCGGCCCTCAGCTTGCCCGGAATTTATTCAATCTGGGCATTTATGACACCATGAAACAGGCGGTGAGCGCATTCGGCCTCAACCTTGACGGCATCATCGAGACGGAACAGGAACCGGGACTCGGCAATGGGGGGCTGGGACGCCTGGCGGCCTGTTTCATCGAATCCCTGGCCACATTGGGGGTTCCGTCCATCGGTTTCGGCATCCGTTATGAGCACGGCATTTTTCATCAGAAATTCCATGACGGATGGCAGATCGAGCTGACCGACAACTGGCTGCAAAAAGGCTATCCCTGGGAAATTCCCCGGCCGGAACGCATTTATGACGTCAAACTGGGGGGATATACCCAGGCGTTTACGGATAAAAACGGCGCGTACCACGTCAAATGGATTCCCGGATGGGTCGTCAGGGGCATGGCCTATGACATTCCCATCGTGGGGTATGAGGGCAAATCCGCCGCCATGCTGCGTCTCTGGAAAGCGGAAGCCCCGGAGTCATTTGATTTCAATGATCTCAACACCGGCGATTACTATGGGGCGGTGGAATGCAAAATCGCTTCGGAAAACATCACCAAGGTGCTGTATCCCAACGATGAATTGCTCCAGGGCAAACAACTGCGGCTGGAACAGCAGATTTTCTTTGTCTCCTGTTCCCTCCAGAATTTAATCGAAATGCATCTGCTCAAGGAAAACACCCTGGACAATTTTCAC